>DAIQBQ010000077.1:0-10889 GCA_036781065.1 Actinomycetota bacterium | reverse complement strand
CGCCGACGGTCGTTCCTGTTCCTTCGAACTTCACACCCCCGCCGGTTCCGGCGGGAATGAGCATCCCGCCGCCCGCCGTCACTCCGGGCGTGTTCCCGCCCGCCAGCACCGAGATCGTCGGGGACCGCACCGCCGACAGCGACACCTACCAGGGGCCAGGCGGGTCGAAGATCGTCGTCGACCGGGTCGGCATGAACTACCAGCCGTCGCCGGGAGCGGCCTTCCAGCCGGTGAACCTCGCCTTCCACGTCTCTGGCACGGCGATGGTCGAGGACGGCTCGCAGGTGATCGTGAAGGTGTCCGCCGCCGGCATCGACGCCACCGACCGCACGACCGGCGTCGGGCTGCGCTGGATCGTCCCGTCGCTGCCCTCGGTTGCCGGGTCCGTCGCCAGCGTCGCCATTGGCGGCGTCACCTGGAACTTCTCGCCGAACGGCCGCGGCGATTCGCTCTCGGCCGTCGTCAGCTCCCGCCAAGGGCCAAAGACCTACCAGTTCCAGTACGCCCTGCTCGGCGGCGCCGGGCCGCTGTCGGTCGACGCCCAGGGTGACTTGGTCGGCAACGGGGTGACCGTCACCCGGCCCAGCGTGGTCACCGCCGCCGGACAGTCGATGCCCACCGGAGGCTGGCAGCTGCTGTCCGGGGCCATCGCCCAGTTCTCCTTTGACGACTCCAGCATCGCTTCGTTTCCCTACGTCATCGACCCCGCGGTCCAGACCAGCGGCTACGCCAGCGCCGGGCAGTCCTACGCGGTCAGTGGTCCCGGCTACCCACCCTCCGGTGGGGTGGTCACCTATCCCGGCAACGACTGGGTTGGCGCCAGCGACGGCAACACCGGGGGCGGCAGCTCCGGCGTGGCCGACTTCGCCCTCCAGTTCCCGATCTCCAGCATCCCCGGCGTCCCCTCGGTGGCGGTGGCCACCGGCGGCTTCATGGCCGATGGTATTTGCCTCGACACCGCTGGGCCCCTCGACGCCAACGAGGAGTTCTACGCCAACTGGGTGACCAGCGGAGGGCTCGGCTCAGGGCTCTACCCCACAAGTGGCATGACCAGCAACGCCATCCCGTCCGGCTCCACCCAGCTGATTCCGGTTGGCGACAACCCGCCCAACCCGTCAGCCTGTCTTGCTGGCACCGGGGTGGAGACCGGGAACTACTTCTTCGGGGTGTACCCGCCCGGGCAGACCCAGGGTCTCAACTTCCTGCCGCTCAACACCGGCGGCGGCCTCCCCGCCAGCGCCATCTTCAGGGTGTGGATCGCCAACCGGTCGGCCTGGCCGTCGTCGCCCGGGCCGTCGACCAACAACAACTACGTCTACTTCGCCGGCTACGACAACCCGGCCAACAGCCCATCATCGGCAACGCTGGTGTTCTCCTATATCCAGCCGGTCACCCTGCCCGCGCTGGTGACACCCACCGCCAGCTTCCACACCCTCACGCCGCAGGTTCAGGCCGGCGGCAGTACTGATCCCGACGGCGACAATCCAGTGACCCACTACGCTTACGCCATCGAGAACTCCTCGGGGACAGTCCTCTGGAACAGCGGCTGGGTCGGCACCACCGCCCAGACCGTGCCTTCTGGTGTGATGACCAGCTGGAACCAGCCCTACACCCTGATCGGCTGCGCCTGGGACGGCGTGGACCCGATCGCCTCATACCCCAGCGGCGGTACCCGGTGCAACGCCTGGTCGATCACCCCGACAAACTCTGCGCCGCCGACACCCGCCCAGCTCACACCGCCAACTGGCACCGTCATCATGAACGCCTCGTCGACCACGCTGACGGCGACGTCGGTGACCGACCCCGACGGGGACTCCGTGGGCTACAACTTCCAGGTGTTCACCAACCCCAACGCCAGTGGCAACCCCGTCGCAGCGAACTCCTCGCCAGTGTCAACCCCGCAGTGGACCACGCCCAACCTGGCCGACGGCGTCTATTACTGGCGGGTCCAGGCCGTCGACAGCATCGGAGCCCCGACCGGCGCCTCGGCCTGGTCGCCGACCTCGCTGTTCGTGATCGACGCCGAGGCCTTACCCACCCCGACGCCGGTGACGCCGCTGTCGGGCAACCCGCTCACCACCGCCAACGTCACCTTCACCGTCAACCCGGTGACCTCCCCGGGAGGCTTCACGCCGATCTCCTACTGGTTCCGCATCGCCACCGGCTCCGACGGCCAGAGCGGCATCCTGGCCGACTCCGGCTGGATCACCACCACCAGCTGGGTACCCCCGCCGGGATCGCTGGTCAACGGCCAGAGCTACGCCTGGGTGGTCCAGGCCTCCGACCCGCACGGCCGGATCTCACCGTGGAGCTCGCCGATCCCGATCACCATCGACCTGCGCCTCGGCACCAAAGCCTCCTACGGCGAGGACACGCTCGGCCCGGTGACGGTCAACCTGTCCTCGGGCAACGCCATGGTGTCCTACTCGTCGCCGCCGATCACCACGGTCGGGGGCAACTTGGGCGTCTCCTTCGCCTACAACACCGGCCAGCCCGGAGCCTACGGTCTGGTCGGTCAGTACTACAACGACGCCGGCAACGGCTGTGGCTCCACGCCCGGCCCAGAGGCCTTCGGCGAGAACGACCCGGGGATCGACTTCAACTGGGACCCCTCCGGCGTGCCCATCTCGCCGGGCGCCGGGCTCGGCACCAGCTGCTACTCGGCGTCGTGGAGCGGTCTGTTCGAGCTGCCGCTCAGCGCCGTGGCCGGCACCTATACCTTCGGGTGGGCGGCCAACGGAGGGGTGAGCGCCACCGTCGGCGGGGTCTCGGTGATCAGCCAGTGGGCAACCCCCGGCACCACCACCACGCCGGTGTGGGCCACGTCCACCGTGCTCACCCCCGGGGCGGTCGTGCCGATCAGCGTCCAGTACTGGGAGGGCTCGACGGCGGGCGGTCAGCTGTCGCTGTGGGCCAAGGGTCCCTGGGGGCTCAATGGGGCGACGACGACCGGGATCATCCCCTCGTCCTGGTACCCGGCCGAGACCGACCCGCTGCCCGACGGCTGGTCCATGACCTCGGGCAGCTCGCTGGAGTACTCCTCGGCGGTGATCGCCACCAACAAGGTGATCCTCATCGATCCCAGCGGCGCAACCCACGTTTACCTGCGCAACTCGGCCGGTAGCTTCACGCCGCCGGTGGGCGAATCGTCGATTCTTGCGCTGGACGCCAACCAGCAGCTGAGCGTCCAGGGCGACGACGGCAACACGTACCTGTTCAACTCGCTGGGACAGCTGATCCAGGTGTTCTCGGGTACCGACGACTCCCACCCGGCGTCACCGTTCTACGGCTATTCCACGGTGACCACCACCGCCGGCTTCCCGCTGCGGCTGACCTCGATCACCGATCCGGTGTCCGGCCGGTCGATCAACCTTCAGTACGCCGGGCAGGCCGGGGTGACCTGCCCCACCACGGTGACCTTCACTGCGGCTCCGGCGACGATGCTGTGCCGGATCGACTACTCGGCGTTCCTGCCCACCCCTACCTCCACTGCGGTCACCAACCTGTACTACTCCAACGGACATCTCGCCCGGATCGAAGACCCCGGCTCCCCGGGTGACACGCCGCTGACCGACTACCAGTACGTCAACGGGGTGATGACCGACGTACGCGACGTGTTGAACAACGACCTGATCCGGGCCGGGATAATCACCGGCACGCCCACCCAGATCAATTCCGTGACCCACATGACCCAGTTCCCGAACTTCGACGCCCTGGGGCGGGTGACCGCCACCACGTCGCCAGCTCCGGACAACAACGGCACGCCATCGCCGGTCCACACCTACAACTACATGACGGTGACCACGACTGCGGTGTCGATCGCCGGGGCCGGCGTGCCGGTGTCGAGGACGCTCACCTTCGACCAGGCCGGCGACGTCCTGACCGACACCGACGGTGCGAACGACACGAGCTCCTACAGCTGGCAGGGAACGCTGCTCACCTCGACGACCGACCCGACCGGGCTCGAGACCACCACGATCTACAACACCGAGAACGAGGCCACCGACAGCTACGGGCCCGCTCCCAGCTCCGCCTTCACCGGCCTGGTGTCCCCGAGCGCCCCGCACTCGACGACCAGCTACGACCAGGGCATGCCCGGACTGGCTGCCACCTACTACGACAACGCCACGCTGAGCCCCTCTGCGCCGACCCAGACGGTCCATGTCACCGGAGTCGGCGACCCGACCGGCGCCCTGGACGCCAACTGGGGTACGACGCCGCCGCCGGGGGTGACCACCACTGGCTGGTCCGCCCGGTTCACCGGCTATGTCACCGCCCCCACGACCAACACCTACACCTTCTCGGTCACCGGAACGGGCAGCGCCGCCATCTACGTCAGCAACACGCTCACCTCCTCGATGTCGCTGACTGCCGGCGTCCCGGTGCCGATCCGGGTCGACTACACCGCCCCCACCAGCGGCGGCGCCTCGCTCGGCCTGGACTGGAGCTCGGGCGGACCGACCACGCTGGTCCCCGGATCCGACTTGGATCCGGGCTACGGGTTGGCGACGACCCAGACCGACGCCGACGGCAAGAAGACCGGCACTTCGTACTCGGGGCCGGGCGTCGACCCCGCCGAGGGCCTGCCCACCGCCTCGATCGTCGATCCGGGCGGGTTGAACCTGACCACGACTACCATCTACGAGCCGACGGGCACCGGCTACTTCCGCAAGACCAACACCATCCTGCCGTCCGGGGCGGCCAGCTCGGTCACGGACACCTACTACGCTCCAACGGCCCCGGCGCCGGCCACCAACTGCAACACCGCCGGGGCGATCCAGGGCGGGCTGCTCCAGACCGAGACCGGGGCGGGGGCCAGCCCGCTGGTGCACAATTACGTCTATGACGGAGCCGGCCGGGTCGTCGCCACGGAGGTGCCGGGCGACGCCAACTGGAGCTGCACCAGCTTCGACGGCCGCGGCCGGATCGCCTCGTCGTCGGACCCCTCCGGGCACACCACCAGCTACAACTATTCCAATCCGGTGCTGACCGTGGTCAGCTACACCGACTCGGCGGGCAACGCCAAGACCACCTCGATCCAGGTGGACTTCGACGGCCGGCAGGTGGCCTACACCGACGAGCTGGGCAACACGTCGACCCAGTCCTACGACCAGGCCTCCCGGGTGACGGCGACGGCTCGCGGGTCGACCACGCTGACCGCCATCAGCTACGACGCCGCCTCGCGGGTGTCGACCACGGTCGACGACGTGGGCGGGGGCACCTTCTCCTTCGGCTACAACAAGGACGGCAACCTGACCCAGATCTCCCGGCCCAACGGTGTGACCACCTTCCAGGGCTACGACCCCTCGACCGGGTGGCTCACCTCGATCACCTCGACGTCGAGCTCCGGCCCACTGCCGGCGGCGGCCAATTCCTCCTACGTCTACTCGGCCGCCAAGCGGATCACCTCGCAGACCTCCGAGGGCCAGACCAGCTCGTTCAGCTATGACGCCGCCGGCCGGCTCAGTGCCCAGGACGTCAACGGGGTGACGACGACGTACGCCTACGACCTCGACTCCAACCGGTGCGCCATCAACGCCAGCAGCTGCAACGGCAGCTTCTCCTACGACGCCGCCGACGAGATCACCGCCTCGCCGGGGGTCAGCTCCTACTCCTACACCTCCAACCGCCGGGACGTGAGCGCCATCGGCACCCAGACGATCTCCTACGACGGCAACGACCACATGACCCAGACCGTGGACGCCAGCGGGACGACCACCGACGACGAGGTGGCGCCGTCGGGCCGGGTGCTGCAGACCGCCT
This sequence comes from Actinomycetota bacterium, assembly GCA_036781065.1. GTDB lineage: Bacteria > Actinomycetota > CADDZG01 > JAHWKV01 > JAOPZY01 > DAIQBQ01. Next base: position 5,126 of record DAIQBQ010000077.1, on the reverse strand, counting down.
CGTACCTGCTCGGCGGCCTGTTGAACACCGCTGACACCTTCTTCGGCTACTCCTCGCCCTCGTCCGACTCGCCCTCCTACACCGAGCCGGCCATCCTCAATCTTCTCGGCCTGAACCTCGGGGCGGACGGGTCCATGCCCACCGACTACGTCAACGGCCCGGGCGGCCTGCTGGCCGAGGATTCGGTGGGCCTGCTGGGAATCGTCACCCCCACCTACCCCATCGCCGACGCCCACGGCGACATCGTCGGCACCACCGGCTCCTCGGGCGCCTTCACCGCCAACCCCGCCACCGATGCCTGGGGCGTCGGGTCCTCGGCCCCGGCCAACAACCTGGGCTATCTGGGCAACGACGAGCGCTACACGACGGGGGCCGGTCTGGACCTGATCCAGATGGGGGTGCGGCTCTACGACCCGGCGCTGGGGCGGTTCCTGGAGCCGGATCCTGTAGGGGGAGGCTCAGCGAATGCCTACGACTACTGCTCTCAGGACCCGGTCAACTGTATCGATTTGAGCGGTCTGGCTCCGTACACCTACACCTTCAATCTCGGCCCGGGAGGGACGCCCCAGTCGCTGGCTAGCTTCCTGATCGCAAACTGCGCAGCCATCTTCCCCTTGGAGGGCTGCCGGGACAACTTTAGTCAGGGACAGACTTTTGTGCTTCAAACGTCGGTCATTTTTGGGGTGGAGTCAGCCCCTGTCCAAGTAACAAACATCACCCCTACTTCCTTCACGTTCCGTGCTCTAAAGGGCCACCCAGAAGGAGCGGGAAGGATGATCACGTTCTCATTCTTCTCCAAGGGTGGCAGAAACTACCTTAGGGTTCACGCTTATGGTCCAGGCAGCTTCCTGGTTAACTGGTTTGGCTTCAGGCAATTCAACTCGTGGATCATTGCGCGCGGTACGTGGACGTCACTCGCCTCGGCCCTATAATGACCTTCATCCGTCCAGAACGTTACGTTCCGCCCACAGGAGGTCCTGAGACAGTCGGCCTGAAGTGGACTGCCCTTGGGGTCGGTTTACTCGATATCATCCTCGGCTTTTTCGTGCTGATCTTGCTCATCAATCACGTCTCAGCGGCTAGAACTACGGGTAGCGCGGTCTTGCTGGGGCTCTATCTCATGTTTGCTCTGGCCTTACCTATAGGTCTTGGTCTTGTTCTCTCTCGCTCAGCCAATTGGGGGCCGTGGCGATCAGCGCGCGTAGCCGCAATTTCTTGCCTCACGCTAGAACTTGCGTGGCTTATAGTAGGTCTGTCGTTTATCGTCCCCTGAGGTTTTCTAGCTCTAGCTGAGAGTGCCTCGAGGTTGTAACTGTTCAGGTGCCTGCCCCCCCAGCCCGGTAGGAATTCGCGCGGAACGCGCCCGCTCCCAGCTCCGCCTTCACCGGCCTGGTGTCCCCGAGCGCCCCGCACTCGACGACCAGCTACGACCAGGGCATGCCCGGACTGGCTGCCACCTACTACGACAACGCCACGCTGAGCCCCTCTGCGCCGACCCAGACGGTCCATGTCACCGGAGTCGGCGACCCGACCGGCGCCCTGGACGCCAACTGGGGTACGACGCCGCCGCCGGGGGTGACCACCACTGGCTGGTCCGCCCGGTTCACCGGCTATGTCACCGCCCCCACGACCAACACCTACACCTTCTCGGTCACCGGAACGGGCAGCGCCGCCATCTACGTCAGCAACACGCTCACCTCCTCGATGTCGCTGACTGCCGGCGTCCCGGTGCCGATCCGGGTCGACTACACCGCCCCCACCAGCGGCGGCGCCTCGCTCGGCCTGGACTGGAGCTCGGGCGGACCGACCACGCTGGTCCCCGGATCCGACTTGGATCCGGGCTACGGGTTGGCGACGACCCAGACCGACGCCGACGGCAAGAAGACCGGCACTTCGTACTCGGGGCCGGGCGTCGACCCCGCCGAGGGCCTGCCCACCGCCTCGATCGTCGATCCGGGCGGGTTGAACCTGACCACGACTACCATCTACGAGCCGACGGGCACCGGCTACTTCCGCAAGACCAACACCATCCTGCCGTCCGGGGCGGCCAGCTCGGTCACGGACACCTACTACGCTCCAACGGCCCCGGCGCCGGCCACCAACTGCAACACCGCCGGGGCGATCCAGGGCGGGCTGCTCCAGACCGAGACCGGGGCGGGGGCCAGCCCGCTGGTGCACAATTACGTCTATGACGGAGCCGGCCGGGTCGTCGCCACGGAGGTGCCGGGCGACGCCAACTGGAGCTGCACCAGCTTCGACGGCCGCGGCCGGATCGCCTCGTCGTCGGACCCCTCCGGGCACACCACCAGCTACAACTATTCCAATCCGGTGCTGACCGTGGTCAGCTACACCGACTCGGCGGGCAACGCCAAGACCACCTCGATCCAGGTGGACTTCGACGGCCGGCAGGTGGCCTACACCGACGAGCTGGGCAACACGTCGACCCAGTCCTACGACCAGGCCTCCCGGGTGACGGCGACGGCTCGCGGGTCGACCACGCTGACCGCCATCAGCTACGACGCCGCCTCGCGGGTGTCGACCACGGTCGACGACGTGGGCGGGGGCACCTTCTCCTTCGGCTACAACAAGGACGGCAACCTGACCCAGATCTCCCGGCCCAACGGTGTGACCACCTTCCAGGGCTACGACCCCTCGACCGGGTGGCTCACCTCGATCACCTCGACGTCGAGCTCCGGCCCACTGCCGGCGGCGGCCAATTCCTCCTACGTCTACTCGGCCGCCAAGCGGATCACCTCGCAGACCTCCGAGGGCCAGACCAGCTCGTTCAGCTATGACGCCGCCGGCCGGCTCAGTGCCCAGGACGTCAACGGGGTGACGACGACGTACGCCTACGACCTCGACTCCAACCGGTGCGCCATCAACGCCAGCAGCTGCAACGGCAGCTTCTCCTACGACGCCGCCGACGAGATCACCGCCTCGCCGGGGGTCAGCTCCTACTCCTACACCTCCAACCGCCGGGACGTGAGCGCCATCGGCACCCAGACGATCTCCTACGACGGCAACGACCACATGACCCAGACCGTGGACGCCAGCGGGACGACCACCGACGACGAGGTGGCGCCGTCGGGCCGGGTGCTGCAGACCGCCTCGTACCTGCTCGGCGGCCTGTTGAACACCGCTGACACCTTCTTCGGCTACTCCTCGCCCTCGTCCGACTCGCCCTCCTACACCGAGCCGGCCATCCTCAATCTTCTCGGCCTGAACCTCGGGGCGGACGGGTCCATGCCCACCGACTACGTCAACGGCCCGGGCGGCCTGCTGGCCGAGGATTCGGTGGGCCTGCTGGGAATCGTCACCCCCACCTACCCCATCGCCGACGCCCACGGCGACATCGTCGGCACCACCGGCTCCTCGGGCGCCTTCACCGCCAACCCCGCCACCGATGCCTGGGGCGTCGGGTCCTCGGCCCCGGCCAACAACCTGGGCTATCTGGGCAACGACGAGCGCTACACGACGGGGGCCGGTCTGGACCTGATCCAGATGGGGGTGCGGCTCTACGACCCGGCGCTGGGGCGGTTCCTGGAGCCGGATCCTGTAGGGGGAGGCTCAGCGAATGCCTACGATTACTGCGCTCAAGATCCAGTTAACTGCTTGGACCTAGCCGGCACGTTTTCATTCCGGCACCTGTTTCGGCTTGTTGATCGGTACAGCTCCATTGCGGTCGCCGTGCTTTCCGCCATTGCGCCAATATGCCCGGCATGTGCTCTCGCCGCCACACTGGCCGAAAGCATTTCGGTCGCCGCTGAAGGTGTGCTCGTTATTGATGACTGTGTAAACCACAAGAATCACTCCTGCTTGGGAGATATAGAACAGCTTGGCTTCTCGCTGTTGACGGTGGGGGCCGGTAAGGCGCTCGGAAGCATAGAAGAGGAGTTGGGATTAAGCGAGGAGGCAGCTAAGAACCTCGAGCGTGAAGTCTCAACCGTCGGATATGCGGCGAAGCTAGCCGTCCAGGGCGCTTCTGGCCGATCAACGCTGCCTTGATGGCGCTGGCCGTTGCCCACGGAGGGCACATCGCGTTGCTGGACCTTTTCTTTGGGGGACTCGTGTTCGCGATTATTGGGGGGGTTCTGTACCTCTTGGAGCGTGACTTCCCGGCTAAGCGGCCGATGCGCCACGGGCAATGGAAGCACACGATTACGACACTGAGCCCAGCCGATGTTGGCTGGATTGTCGCTAAGCCCTTTTTATTCGGCGGGTTGCTGAGCCTGGCGGTCGGTCTTGTTGGCCTGATACTAACGTCCAGGTTTTAACGTGAACCGCTAGGCGACTCCTCGATCACGGAATTTCTTGGCCAAGTAAGGTAAAGTGTCACCATCTTGACAACGGTTGTCGTTTTTCATCGGTTCTTTGTTGGAGAGCACTAAGCTTAACCTTCTGCTCGTGCGCATAACTATCCACACAGTTTGGAAGCCATCGGCTTTGGCCAGAAGTGCTGGGTGGGTGCTGACAGCCCTTGGGGGCATCTGCGCTGCGGCCGGAGTATGGGCAATATTAACAGCACACTTCGGGGGAGGTGTTGCCGCGGTCGTGGTAGGAACGGGGTGGGGGACAGTCGCGTTTCGGTCGGCGGTCTGGCCTCAGCTACAGGCGCAGAACGAGGGCCTTGTAGTGAGGAACCCGTTCAGGACGCATATGATTCGTTGGGAAACAATTCGGCGCTTGGTTCCCTCCAGCAGGGGAATAGCTATTTATATCAATGACAGAGAACCCGTATTCGCCTGGGCCATCCAGAGATCCAATTTCGCGTCAATTGTCGGACGCACATCGCGCGCTGATCAGATAATTATGGAGCTTGCAACACTGATTGAGAAACGGCGTGGAGGGGTGCAACCAGACCTGACCCTAGGAACTGAGGGGAGGCGTCTAAGGGATCGAAGCGTCCGGCGAGATGTTGCCGTGCTCAGCGTTCTATTAATCGCCATAGGCTTGCTGATCGTCCTGAGTCGGCACTAAAGGTCGCCTGGCCGCTGGGCCCGAGAACGCCTGGCCGTCGCGGCCGGTGAGGAACAGTCATGCGAAGAGTAGCGGTAGCACTCCTCGGCGCGGCGGGTTTGCGGCGGTATGGGTAAGGTAGGCCGCTGGCTCGGCCGAAGCCTCCCCAG
>DAIQBQ010000076.1:0-10905 GCA_036781065.1 Actinomycetota bacterium | reverse complement strand
GCCCATGCCGAGGATCCGCGAGGCGATGCGGTCCGGGTGGAAGGGCTCCAGATCCGCCAGCTTCTCGCCGATACCGGCGAACTTGATCGGCTGCCCGGTCACGGTGACCGCGGAGAGCGCGGCGCCGCCGCGGGCGTCGCCGTCGAGCTTGGTGAGCACGATGCCGGTCAGCGGGATCGTCTCGGCGAACGCCTTGGCCGACACCAGGGCGTCCTGGCCGGTCATCGCGTCGAGGACGAACAGCACCTCGTCCGGCTGGCTGACCGAGTGCACCCGGGCGACCTGGTCCATCATCTCGGGGTCGACGTGCAGCCGGCCGGCGGTGTCGAGGATGACGACGTCGGCCTCCCGCCGCCCACGCTCCAGCGCGTTGTGCACCACGGCGACCGGGTCGGTCGCCCCCTCCTCGACGTAGACGTCGACCTTGGCCTGCTGGCCAAGCACCTGGAGTTGCCGGATGGCGGCCGGGCGCTGCAGGTCGGCGGCCACCAGCATGGGGCGCTGGCCCCGGCGCTTGAGCAGGGCGCCCAGCTTGGCCGCGGTGGACGTCTTGCCGGAGCCCTGGAGGCCGGCGAGCAGGATGACGGTCGGGGGCTTGGGGGACGTCGCCAGGCCCACGTTCTTGCCCCCCAGGATCTCGACGAGTTCGTCGTGGACGATCTTGACGACCTGCTGGCCCGGCGACAGCGACTTGAGCACCGACTCGCCGAGCGCCTCCTCCTTGACCCTTTTGAGGAACGCCCGGACCGCGGGCAGGGCGACGTCGGCCTCCAGCAAGGCGACCCGGATCTCGCGCAGCGCCTCGTCGATGTCCTTCTCGGTCAGCCGGCCGTGGGCGCGGAGCTTCTTGAAGATGTCGTCGAGGCGGTTGCCCAGGTTGTCGAACACCGGGCCATTCTACGGGCCACCCCCGGGCCGGCTGGGCGAGAGAGAATCCGTTGCGGTCCTTTCCCCCATTCCCCCGGGCCCGGACGTGTTCTCAACGCATGGAGGCCAGCGTGGTGGAGATCGAACCCGGCGCCAGCCCCACCCCGAGCGACCGGCAGCTCGGCTTCGAGCCGTTCTTCGCCGCCACCTGCCAGACCGTGGTGGGGCTGGTCGCCGCCGTCACCGGCGATCTCCGTCTCGCCGAGGACGCCACCCAGGAGGCCTACCTGCGTGCGCTCCGCCGCTGGGGCCGGGTGCGCCAGCTGGACCGCCCGGAGCTGTGGGTGGCCCGGGTGGCCTCGAACCTGGCGATCGACCGCTGGCGGCGTCACCGGCGGGAATCGGGAGGAGCGACCGACCGGCCGATCGACCCGCCGGACAGCGTCGGCAAGCTCTGGGTCGAATGGGGGCTCGCCCAGCTCACCCCGGCGGAGCGCCGGGTCGTGCTGCTGAAGGACCTGGAAGGCTACCCGGTCAAGGAGATCGCCGGTCGGCTCGGCCGGTCCCCGGAGACCGTGAAGTCGCAGCTCGCCAGCGGGCGCCGCCGGTTGCGGCAACTGCTGGGCGACAGGGAAGAGGAGGGGCGATGAGCGACCACGACGAGCGGCGGCTGTCCGGCATCGGCCGGGAGGTCTGGCCGGAGCCCGGGCCGGCATACCGGGAGCTGCTGGCCGCCCGGGCCAGCCGGCGCCGGCGGGCGGCCGGGCTGGTGGGAATCGCCGCGGTGGCCGCGGTGGGGGCGGTGGCGGCCTTCCTCGTGCTGCCGGGAGGTCAACCAGCCCGGAACATCGTTGTCGGCGGGGGCCCCACCGGCGGAGCTGCCCAGGCGAAGGCCGGCTCCCAGGCCCCCCCAACCCCGGGATCCGGGCCGGCGACGCTGCCGGCATCGCCCACCCCGCAGAGCAACGCTGGCAACAACGTCGTCGCTGGGCAGTACGGTGCCGTCGTCGACGCCACCGACGCCAATGGGGCCGACCCCCGGTTCGAGCCGGCCACGGTGACGATCACCGTCGGCGAGGCGGTCAAGTTCGTCAATACCGGCGCCGCTGCCCACACGGCGACGGGCAGCAACGGCGGCAGCTCGGGGACGTTCAACACCGGGAACCTCAACCCAGGCCAGTCGGCCACCACACCGGCGTTCGAGACCCCGGGGGTCTACACCTACCACTGCGCCTACCACCAGGCGCTGGGAATGGCCGGGACAATCGTCGTCGTGCCCTTGCCCTCGCTGGGCGGGCCAGCCGCGGTACCAGGCGGTGCGATTCCGCTGGCTACGCCAACGCCAAACCCAGGACTGGCCTCACCTGGCAGCCCGAGGCTCCCCCGGCTGATCACCGGCAAGACGATCCCGTCGCCAGGCGTCAACCCCTGACCGCCATCCCGCCAGCGAGCGACGACCCGGAAGCCACCCGGTGACGCTGGTCCTGCCGTAGGTCAGTCTCCGTTTCGGCCGACCAGGGCGTCGACGAAGACCACCGGGTCGAACAGCTCCAGGTCGTTCATGCCCTCCCCTACGCCCACCGCTTTGACCGGGATGCCCAGCTCCTCCTGCACCGCGACAACGATGCCGCCCCGGGCCGACCCGTCGAGCTTGGTCAACACGACGCCCGTGATCTCCACCGCCTCGCCGAACGTACGGGCCTGGGCGATGCCGTTCTGGCCGACGGTGGCATCGAGGACCAGCAGCGCCTCGGTCACCTGGGCCTTGCGCTCGGCGATGCGGCGGATCTTTTTCAACTCCTCCATCAGGGGCGACTTGGTGTGCAGCCGGCCGGCGGTGTCGACCAGGACGACGTCGACACCGCGGGCCTGGGCGTACTCGACGGCGTCGAAGACCACCGCCCCCGGGTCGGCCCCCGGGGCGTGGCGGATCATGTGGACCCCGAGGCGCTCGGCCCAGGTGCCCAGCTGATCGATCGCCGCGGCCCGGAAGGTGTCGGCCGCCGCCAGGACGACGCTGTGGCCCTGCTCCTGGAGCATCCGGGTGAGCTTGGCGATGCTCGTCGTCTTGCCGGTGCCGTTGACCCCGGTCACCAACCACACGCTCGGGGCCTTGTCGGCCAGGCGGAAGCTGCGGTCGGTGCGGTCCAGGATGGTGACCAGCTCCTGGCGGAGCGCCTCCTCCAGCCCCGCCGGCTTCAGGTGCTGGCGGCGGAGCGATTCCAGGATGGCATCGGTTGCTTCGACACCGACGTCGGCGCGGATCAGCGCCTCCTCGATGTCCTCCCAGGCCTCATCGTCGAGGCGGCCCCGGCCGACGATCACCGACAGCCGCTCCCCGATCGCCGCCCGGCTCTTGGTCAGGCTTCGCCGGAGCCGGGTGGTTACCCGCTCCCGGGCCAGCTCGGGCGCGGGTGCGGGAGCAGCGGGCGGCGGCTTGAGCGGCGCCGGGGCCGGCGGTGGCGCGGGGGGCGCGGGGGCGGCAGGCGCCCGTTGGGCCGGGGCCTCGGCTGGCTCTACCGGCTTGGCAGGCGGCTTTGCCGGTGGCGCCTTGGGCGGTGCCGGTGGCGGCGCAGTGACCTCGGGCTTCGGCGGCGGCGCCTTGACCTCGGGCTTCGGTGGCGGTGCGGGCGCCCGGCGAGCCCTCTTGGTTCTGGTCTCGGTTGCGGCGCCACCGTGCTTTGGCGGGCGCTTCGTGGTGCTGGAACTCCGCTTGCCAGCGAGCACCCCCGCACCGATGGTCGCGACAGCCACCACGGCGCTGGCGCCGATGAAGACCTCAGGAAAAACGGCGCTCATCGCCGCCGGGCGTTCATGTCGTGCACCTCAGCTCTCCTCCGCGCGTACATCGGGCGAAGAAAGGCCCGCGCCGATGGTGGCTCCTACCCCTGCACCGCCTCAGCCAACGCCGCCCGGCATGGTATGCGCTCGGCGTTCCGCCGTTACCGGCTGCACCCCACGCTCTGCACCGGATCCGGGCCTTCCGTTCCCCGGGCCGGCGTTGAGTCGCTCCGAGATTACCCGGCTGGCGCCATCGGAGCGTACCGAGACACCGTAGAGGACGTCCGCCAGCTCCATCGTGCGCTTCTGGTGGGTGACCACGATCAGCTGCGAACTGTCCCGGAAGTCGCCCAGCAGCTGCAGGAACCGGTGCAGGTTGACATCGTCCAGGGCCGCCTCGACCTCATCGAGGATGTAGAAGGGTGACGGGCGCGCCCGGAAGATGGCGAAGGCCAGGGCCAGGCCCGCCAGCGCCCGCTCGCCTCCGGACAGCAGGGAAAGCCTCCGCAGGCTCTTGCCGCTCGGCCGGGCCTCGACCTCGACCCCGGTCTCCAGCGGGTCGGCCGGGTCGGTCAGCCGGAGCCGGCCGGTGCCACCCGGGAACAGGGTCGAGAACACCTGCTCATACTCCCGGGCGACGTCGCCGAACGCGGCGCCGAACAGCTCGAGGATGCGCTCCTCCACCGAGGCGACCACCTTGACCAGGTCCCGGCGGCTCGCCTTGATGTCGGCGATCTGGCCGGTCAGGAACTCCTCCCGCTCGGTCAGCGATTCGAACTCGGCGGCGGCGAGCGGGTTGACCCGGCCGATCGCCGCCAGGTCCCGTTCCAGCTTGGCCAGGCGGCGCTGCAGCACCTCGGTGTCGCTCGCCGCCGTCCGGTCCCAGGGGTCGGCCAGCGAGCCGGGGTCCTCGTCCTCGAGACGGCGGCCGAACCGGCGCACAAGGGCCTCGACCGGCCGGTCGCCCTCGGCAAGCTTGGCCTCGGCCATGCGGACCCGGATGCGCAGCTCGGCCCTCGAGAGATCCTCGGCACGGGCCTTCTCGCGGAGGGCGTCGAGCCGGGCGGCGGCCTGCCGCCGCCGGGCCTGCAATTCTTCAGCGCGGCGCTCCTCCTCGGACACCTCGGCGGCCACCCCTCGGTGGACCCCTTCGGCCTCGACGGTCCACCGGGCGCTCAAGTCGGCGAGCACGGCGCAGGTCTCCCCCACCGCGGCCGCCCGGTGCATCCGCTCGGAAAGCTCGGCCCGCAGGCCCCCGACGGCGGCCGCCTGGGCAGCTGCCAGCGCCAGGGCAGCGCTCAGCTCGGCACAGCGCTCGGCCAGCAGCCGGCGCCGTTCGGTGGCTCGAGCGAGCTCCAGGTGGGCCTCGTCGGCCGCCGCGGCCGCCTGCGATCTCACCCGGGAGGCGACCGACTGCTCATCGGCCTGGCCCTGCAGCGCCTGGCCGGCGGCGTCCGCCCGCTGCTCGGCTGCCGCCATCGCGGCGGTCAGCTCCTCGACCCGGCCGCCCAGGGCCGCAGCCTGGGCGGCCCCGCGCTCGTCGGCCTCGTCGAGCACCGCAGACTCGCGGTAGAGGGCGTGCAGCTCACGCTCCGCGGAGGCCGCCCGGTCGACGGCGGCGGAGATCTCGGCGTCTGCCTTGTTCAGCACCGCCGACTTCTGCTGGTAGGTCTTGCGGCGCTCCTTGATGCCGGCGTCGGCCTGCGCCAGGCGCTCCCGCGCGGCGCTGAGCGCCGCCTCCGCCTGGGCCGCCCGGGCGCCCGCAGCTGCCGAGGTCCGCACCAGGAGCCGGCCGGTGGCCATCACGCCGGCCATCGTGACGAAGACCGCCTCCGGGCGCTCCCCGGCCAGCCGGGCCGCCTCGGCGGTGCCGCCGGCGACATACACACCGCCCAGGGCCGATTCCGCAGCACCGGCCAGCGGCCGGACCAGATCAACCAGGCGGGTCCCGTCGAAGCCGGGCAGGCCCGGCCCGCCGGCGATCAGCAGCCCCAGCGGCTCCCCGCCTCCGGCCGCTTCGAGAACCCGTTCGGCCGCTGCCGGGTCGGCGACGACCAGCACGCTGCTCGCCGGGCCCACCAGCGCCTCAAGCGCGGCCTTCGACGGCTCCGGCACCTCAACCAGGTCGGCCAGCACTCCGATGACGCCGTCGATGCGCTGCGACGCCAGCTTCTTGACTGCCTGCGGCGACGCCCCGGCCCGGACCTGGGCCCGGGCGCGCCAGGTCGCCGCCTCCCGCTCGGCGTCGCTCAGGGCGGTCAGCGCTCCCTGCCGCTCCTGCTGCAGGGCCTCGATCGAGTCTTCCAGCTCGGCGAGTGCCTCCATCTCCGGGTCGGCGCTCTCCTCAAGGGCAATCAGCGCGGTGTTGGCCTCCTCGAAGGCAGCGGCCGCCTCCGCCCGGGCGGTTTCAATGACGCCCCGCCGCTGCCCGGCCCGCTCGAGCTCCCGCCGAGCGGCCTCGAGCGATGCCGCCGCCGAGGCCAGCTCGCCGCGCAGCTTCACGGTCTCGGCCTGGGCGTCCCGCTGGGCGGCCCGGAGTGGGGCGAGGCGGCTCTGCGCCTCGTTGAGCGAGGCTTCGGCCGCCCCGAGGACCTTCCGCCGCTCGCCTGAGCGCTCTTCGGCGACCGCCACCGTCGCCACGGCCTCGGCCAGCGACGGCTCCGCTGCACTGAGTGCCCGGTGCAGCTCGTCGAGCCGGGCCTGCGCGCCAGCCTCGGTGATGCCGGCCAGCTCGGCGCCCAGCGTGCGCTCCCGTTCCCGAGCGAGCCGGCCCAGCGCCCGGAGCCGCTCGGTCAGCCGGTTGAGCGACCAGGCCACCTCCCGCGCCCGCTCCGCCCGCTGCCCGGAGGCCACCCGTTCGTGGCCGGCCTCGACCAGGGCCTCGTCGAGCCCGGCCATCTCCTGCTCGGTCTCCCGGATCGGCGTCTCGAGGTCGACGCTGCCCTCCGGACCGAGACGGCGCCGGACGTCGTAGATCTCGCGGGCGGTCAGCACCACCCCGACTCGCTCCAGCTCGTCGACGATCGCCGCATGCCGCTTGGCGACCTCGGCCTGCTCGCGCAGCGGCCGCAGGTGGCGGCGCACCTCGGTGAGGACGTCGGAGACGCGGACCAGGTTGGCGTCGGCGGCTGCGATCCGCCGGAGCGCCCGTTCCTTGCGCCGCCGGTGCTTGGCGATGCCGGCAGCCTCCTCGATATAGGCCCGGATCTGGATCGGGTCGGCAACCAGCATCTCGTCGAGATGGCCCTGGCCGATGATGGTGTGCTGCTCCCGGCCGATGCCCCCGTCGGAGAGCACCTCACGGATGTCGAGCAGGCGGCAGGGCAGGCCGTTCAGCCGGTACTCGGCCTCGCCGGAACGGAACAGGGTCCGGGTGATCGTGACCTCGCTGAACTCGAGCGGCAGCGACCCCGAGGCGTTGTCGATGGTCAGGGTCACCTCGGCCATGGCGAGGGCCGGGCGCTGAGGCGAGCCGGCGAAGATCACGTCCTCCATCCGCCCGCCCCGGAGCGAGCGCGCTCCCTGCTCGCCGAGCACCCAGGAGACCGCGTCGATGACGTTGGACTTGCCAGAGCCGTTCGGCCCGACGATGACGCTGATGCCCGGTTCCAGAGCGAGAGTGGTCTTATCGGCGAAGGACTTGAACCCACGTAGGGTCAAGGTTTTCAGGAACATCCTGGAGCCGATGCTAGACCATCCACAGTGAAATATCACCCCTGTGATTTTTTGCCAGCCCCGCGGTAGACTCGGGCGACCCCATGGCTGATCTCATTCCCTCGTTGCTCGCGCCCGGCGCCACCAAGATCGTCCTGGTGGTCATCGACGGGTTGGGCGGCGTGCGGACCGACGACCGGGGCTCCGAGCTGCATGCGGCGAGGACCCCGAACCTCGACCGGCTGGCGAAAGAAGGCTCGACCGGGATTCACACCGTGGTCGGCCCGGGGGTCACGGCCGGGAGCGGCACCGGGCACCTCGCTGTCTTCGGCTATGACCCGTACGTCTACCAGCTCGGCCGGGGCGCCCTGTCGGCGGCGGGCGTCATGTTCCCGCTCCAGGCCGGCGATGTCGCCGCCCGGGTCAACTTCTGCACGCTGGACGCCAGCGGGAACGTCGCCGACCGGCGGGCCGGCCGCATCCCCACCGCCGAGAACGCCCGCCTGGTCGCCAAGATCCTGGAGCACCTCCGGCCCCCCGACGGGATCGAGGTGTTCATGAGCACCGAGCTCGAGCACCGGGCGCTGCTGGTACTGCGCGGGGCGGGTCTCTCTCCGGAGTTGGCCGACACCGACCCGCAGGCGGTCGGAGTCCCACCCAAGGACCCGGCTGCCCGGTCGGTCGGGGCGGAGGCGACGTCCGCCGTCCTGAAGGGCCTGCTCGGCCAGGTCCGGTCGATCCTGGACGGGGAGCAGGCCAACTTCATCCTGCTCCGCGGCTTCGACACCCTCCGCGAGCTGCCTCGCTTCCCGGAGCGCTACGGCGTCCGGGCGCAGGGGATTACCGTCTACCCGATGTATGCCGGCATCGCCAGGATCCTCGGGTTCGACGTCGTGCGGTCGGAGGCCGGGCTGGCGGGCGAGCTGGACCTGCTCCGGGAGAGCTGGCAGACCCACGACTTCTTCTTCCTCCACCACAAGAAGGCGGACTCGGCCGGCGAGGACGGAGACTTCGACGGCAAGGCGGCGGCGATCGAGGAGCTCGACGCGGTGATCCCGGACATCGCCGCCCTCGCCCCGGACGTCATCTGCGTCACCGGTGACCACGCCACGCCAAGCCAGTTCCGCGCCCACTCCTGGCACCCGGTTCCGGTGCTGATGTGGGGGGCGAACGTCGGCGTCGACCAGACCTCGGTGTTCGACGAGGAGGCGGGCCGCGCCGGCGGCCTGGGCCACGTCCTCGGCAAGGAGCTGATGGGCCTGATGCTGGCCGCGGCAGGGCGGCTGACCAAGTACGGGCCGTAGTGCCTGGGCGACGTGCGCCCGCAGTCTTGGATGCCACAACCCCCCTTCCAGGGGCCCGCTACCCCTGGAAGGTCACGTGGGTCGGGCGGACCCGGACGATCACCCGCTCCTCCCCGACCCGGGGCGGGAACGGGCGGCCCGTGTAGCGCAGCGACATTTCGTCGATGTAGTGCCGCTGCGGGTCGTCCTCGATCGTCACCGTGCCCCGGATCTCCAGGTAGGTCTCCGGGGAGTCCGGGTCGGCGATCGACACCGCGACGTGCGGATCGGCGATCAGGTTCCGGTACTTCTGCCGAGCCTTGGTGTGGCTGAACGCCAGCATCTCGCCGTCCCACCCGAACCAGACCGGGCTGGACTGCGGCTCGCCGCGGGGGCCGATCGTCGCCACGTGGGCAACGGCCCGCTTTTCCAGCAGGGCCTCAAACCGTGGCGGGATGCGTGCCGTGGCCATCTCCCCAACCTCCTTCTCTTTGACGTGAACGCTCTTTGACGTGAACGCTCTTTGACGTGAACGCCTCCCTCCGTCTGCGGATCGCCCGCCCGACTCAGGCGCCGCGCTCCCCCGCCACACTGTCACACAGGTTCGCGTTGCCGGGTGAGTGAGCAGCTAGGGGTGTGATCACGCCCATTTCTGCTCGCTCGGCCCCGATCTCAGACCCGCTGCCTGCGGCCGCCGCGCGGCTACAAAACCACTATCACGAACGAACTACGGCGTGACCAACCCGGCCCGCAGCCCGTCCAGCGTCGCCTGCAGCCCCCATTCGAAGGAGGCGTCATCGGGGCGGGTGAACTGAGCCGCAGCCTCGCCGATGAGCGGGCACTCAGCCGGCACCCGGGAGAGGTCGTACCAGGGCTCGGGCCCCCAACCCTGGTCACCGCTCCGAAGGATCTCAAGTGAGGCCTGGCCGTAGACATAGGCCAGCAGCGTGCGGAACGCTCGCGCCAGGCCGGGGCCCTCGAAGCCTGCTTCCCGCAATGCTCCGAGCGCAGACTCCACCGCTCGCAGGGCGGTCGGTGCGTAGTTGGCCCGGTTGGCAAGCAGGGGCAGGACACCCGGGTGGGCACGGGCCAGCCCCCGCCAGGAACGGGCAAGCTCGGCGAGGCGCTCCCAGCAGCTGAGGCCCTCCGCCGGAAGTTCCATCTCGGCCCACACCGTCGCCAGGACGCCGTCGAGGACGTCGGCCTTTCCGGTCACGTAGTGGTAGAGCGACATCGCCTCGAACCCGCCCAGCTCGGCTCCGAGCCTGCGCATGGTGAGGGCTTCCAGGCTCTCCGCATCGACCAGGCGGAGCGCCCCCTCGATGATGAGTTGCCGGCTGAGTGGTTGCCGCGCTGGCCGGGATGGCTCCCGGGCCCCGCCCAGCGAGGGCGTGCCCGGCGATCTGCCGTCCCTCACCGGCCCGGCTCCTGGTTCTCCTCCAGGGTGCCCCACCGTACCCTCCAAAAACGCTGAAAGCTCTTGACAGGCTCGGTCCTGACGCCCTACCTTACATTGTAAGGCAACCAGGGTTTCGTCCCGCAAGAGCCTTCGGTCGAGGAGGGAGCAATGGGCCAGGCAGCCGGGTCGTGCACGAGCGCCACGCCGCCCCCAGGCGACCGGACCATGCGCTGGGGACGGCGTGGGCTGGCTTCGGTTGTGATGCTCGCAGCTGTCCGGGAGGCCCGGTCACGTCAGCGGGCACCGACCCAACGGTTCGGTCGCTACGAGCAGCCTTGGAGCACGAGCCAGTCCCCGAAATTCACCCAGCCTGCGTCGATCTGCAGCCTGGCTCCCTGGCTCCCCGACTCGACGTTGAAGCCGGGCGATTCGAAGTACTGGTTGGGCTCGATCTGCCCCACGACGGTGGTGGAGTCAAGGCCCGAGAAGATCCGCACGTTGTTGGGCACGCCGTCGGTCACCACGTACTGCCAGAGGCAGGTCGAGGATTCCGCCGTCGCCGCCGGGACCCTGGCAGGGGCGCTCGAGGCAGACGCCATCGCCGGGGCGGCCAGCGCACCTGCCGAGACCAGCGCGGCCATAAGCGCCGGTGCGAGTGCTTTGTTGATGATTCGCATGTCTGATCCTCCGTTCAGTCGTTCCCGATTCCGGAATTTCTGCTCCGCTGTCCTGGCGGTCAGATCACCTCCTTTCCTGTCCTCCCTTCCGCTACGTCCGGCCCGTCTTCCTACGCCAATGATGGATTTCGTGACGGCGAGGCGGAATGACCCGTTGGTCGATGATTCACTGCCGGATTGGGTACGGTCCCCTTACCGTGAGGACAGGCCCGCCACGGGGGCCGGCGACGCATCCGAGCGGCTC
>DAIQBQ010000075.1:0-11024 GCA_036781065.1 Actinomycetota bacterium | reverse complement strand
CGTCCGCGACGGGCCCACCGACCGAATGCTCGCCGCCGCCCGCCAGCAGGCCGCGGGGCACCGCTGCCATCGCCAGCGCCAAGGCGACCACGAGCAGTTCCAGGATCACCAGCGCAAGCCGCGGCCATTCGCCCCGGTAGTCGACCTTGATCGTCCCGGTGGCCCCGGCGGGCACCGTGAAGCCGTTGGCCCAGCCGAATGCCTTGACATGGGGAAGGACCTGCGAGCCCAACGTTGCCCGCCAGGAGCCGCTGTAGGCCTCGCTGACGAGCACGGTGCCCGCCCCTCCCGTGTCGCCGGCGACCGATCCGGAGAATGCCCCCTGGGAGACCCGCCGGAACGACGTGCCGGCGTTCCAGTCAGCCAGCAGCAGCGACAGCGAGCCGGCGCCGCCGCCGATCGCCGCAGTCAGCTCGCTCGGGACCGGGCCGGCGAGCGGGAGAGCGTCGAGGTTCTGGTAGATGTCGAGGCCGGAGATCTCCTGGGTCAGCGCGAAGCCCTGCTGGCGCAGGACCGCCGGGGCGACCTGCGGGTCGGCGTGGCGGATCACCAGGTAACCGATGCCGGCAGTCGCCAACTGGTTTGCGGCCAGGTGCGTGCGGTCGCCGACCAGGTCGCCCACGACGCCGGAGAGCCATCCCCCGGCCGCCCCGGCCCCCGGTCGGGAGGCGTCGAGCATCGACAGGCCCTGTGGCCCGGTCACCAGGTAGGGCACCATCCCCTGCGGCCTGCCCAGCCCGGCCAGGTCCGGGCTGACGAAGGAATCGCCGAGCCAGAGCACCCGGAACTGCTGGTCGCTCGTCGCCGCCCCCTTGAGTGCCGCCAGGACGTCGACGTCCGAGGACACGCCGGTGCCGGCGACCGCGCTCGAAGGCGCCGGCGACCAGGAGAGCAGCGCCGGTACCCACCCGATCACGGCGCCGGCGCCGACAACGATCACGGCGAGCACGCCGATCGGCTGGCGCCACCCGGCGATGTGCCGGGTGATGTCCTCTGCGAGGGCGGCGAACAGGTAGCCGGCGCAGGCGGCGAGCGCCAGGGCCGGCACCGCCAGCCACAGCCCGGGGCTGGCCACCGGAGCCGGGAGCCAGCCCTTGGCCACGAAGCCGGCCCAGGCCCCGAACACCAGGATCACCATCGCCAGCAGCCGGGACTCCCGCCGCCGCGGGGTCGACGCCACCAGCATCGCCCCGGCAACGGCGCCGACCGTCAGCACCCCGGCGATCGCCGGCAGCCGGGGCGCCAGCAGCAGGCTGTGGGCAAAGCCGAGCGACGTCCAGAGCGGGTGGTAGGACGCCCCCCCGCCGGCGCCGGCGAACAGCGGCCCGAGGACGGCGCCCGTCGAGCGCAATGCCGGCAGCGACCAGGGGAGGAGCAGCACCAGCGCCGCCGCCAGCGAGGCGAGCAGGCAGCCCAGCCGGACCGGGATCTCATCGGCCAGCATCGCCCCCGGGGAGGCTGGCGTCCCCGCGCCGGTCAGTTCTCCCAGCGCGTTGCGCCCCGCCGACCGGCCGGCGGGGTGCCGGCCGGCGCGGGCGATCCGGGCACCCAGGGTGGCGTGGAACCCGAGGATCAGCCAGAGCACACCCAGGACGACGAAGGCCCCCGGTGCCACCGCGATCACCAGCGCGCTGAGCAGGGCGAGGCGGGCCACCTGCCGGCCCATGGCATCGCCGGTCAGCGCCACCGGGGGCCGGGCGGCGTGGGTACCCGGGCGGGGGCCGCGGCCCGACCCGGGCACCGGCCCCATCACCCGCAGCCCCGCTTCGAGCAGGTAGGGAGCGAGGCCGTAGACGGTCAGCGCCCCCAGGTCGCCGGTGACCAGCCCGAGGCGCAGCACCGGCGCCAGGGCGTACACACCCAATGCCACGAGCTGGGCCGGGACGAACGCCGTCCGTTTGCGCATGAACCGGAAGACTCCGATCAGGCCCGCCAGCATCAGCCCGCCGACCAGGAACTTCTGGGCGAGCGCGGCGTTGCCGAAGGCGACGATGTCCACGAACCACATCACCGGCAGCGACGGCGGCGGCGCCCCGCTGGTCCCGAGCCCGATCTCGCGCCACCCGGCCAGGTAGTCGGTCAGCAGCGTGTGGGTGGCGGTCGGGAACGGCCACAGCGTCCCCGCCCCCATCGGCGGGCCGAACAGGGCGTGCCGGGCGGCGACCAGCGTCGCCAGCACGATCAGCGCGGTGGCGACCACCGCCGGCGACCGGGCCCACCGCCCGAGCCGTGCGGCCAGAGCGGAGGGCGTGAACATCGAGAACGTCTTGTGGCCGAAGCGCATCGTCTCGGCCCCCCACTGCATCAGCCGCCGCTCCAGGAAGATGCGGGCACGGGGCAGCTCCCGGACCTGGTAGCGGCGCACCCGCCGGTCCGGGATGGTGCGGCGCCGCTGAACCGCCCGGCGCCGGCGGGCGACGTCGGGCAACGAGCGAACGAACCAGGCGTACGCCTTGAAGTAGGGCGGGATCTCGTCGAACCGGCGCAAGGCGGCGAGCAGCACCACCTCGGCCGACAGCAGGCCGGTGTAGAGGGCGATGAGCAGCAAGACCCGGGTCGCCGAGGCGCTTTTGGCGATGGTGCGCAGGCGGTTGCGCCGGGTGAAGTAGCGCACCGGGTCCTTCGGGGCCCCCTCGCGCCGGCCGGTCGCCATCGCCACCGCGTGGTAGAAGGTTGCCGCCGGCGTGACGATCACCGGGAACCCGCACAGCCGCGCCCGGATGCACAGGTCGAGGTCCTCGCCGAACAGCAGGTAGCCGACGTCCCACGACCCGCACCGCTCAACCGTCTCGCGGCTGACCAGGATGCACGCGCTGGTGACGAAAAGGACCTCGCGGCGGGTGTCGTGCTGGCCCTGGTCGATCTCGCGCTCCTCGAGACCGGACACCGGGTAACCGAACTCGTCGGCCGACATGCCGACCTCGAGCAGGACCTCCGGCTCGTCCCAGGACAGCCCCTTGCCGCCGACGACGCCGGCGTTGGTCTCGAGCCCGGCGGCCACCAGCAGGCCCACGCAGTCCCGGTCGAGAGCGACGTCGTCGTGGAGGAACAGGTAGAACTCGGCCGAACGGGCGTCAGGCGACAGCTCGAGCGCCCGGTTGGCGGCGGCCCCGAACCCGACGTTGCGCTCGATGCGCAGCAGCGACGCCGTCGGCAGGAGCCGGCTGACCAGCTTGCGCACCGATTCCGGCTGCTCCGACGCAGCATCGACAACCACGACCTCGAGGGCCAGGTAGGTCTGCATCGCCAGCGACTTCAAACATCCGGGCAGCCAGCGACCGCCATTGTGGGTGACGACGACTGCCAGGACGAGTGGCCAGGCAATCGAGTCCGCGTCCGACTCGCTCATGGGGTGAAACCGGGAGAAGGAGGTATCGTCGGATTATAGAGCGGGCCTGCGACCGCGCCGCGTCCGCTTATGCGCGGGCGGGTCCGGAGGATGCCCACCGGTGATCGGATCCTGCTCGACCCCGCCGCCCCCGATGGGGGCAGACCACTCGCTGGCCAGCCGGGTCCCCCCGGCATCGCGCTCGACTGGGGCGTGCGAGTCCTCGTCGCCGGCGTCCACCAGCTCGTCGCCCCGGCCGAACACCGCCCCCCAGGGGTGGTCGGATGCGAGCTCGGTTCCTGGCCCCGGGTACCCGCCGGAGGAGGGCGCGAGGTACTGCGGCGAGTAGGCGACCGGCTCCGGATGCCCTCCGCGCGGCCGGGTTCGGCCCAGGTCGCGGCGGCGCCGGCGCTCGCCGTCGGCGTCCAGCAACTGGGCGCCGATCCGGACCCGGTCCCGGTTCTTCAGGCCGTTGGCGAACTCGTTGAGCAGCTCGGCAAGCACCCGGTCGCGGTCCAGTTCCAGCCGGTCGTCGCGCTCCAGCAGGCGGTTGAGCAGCGACCCCTGGGCGACGGCCAGATCCGATGCCGCCCGGGCCAGCCGTCCCTGGACGAGCTGCATGATCCGGCCGACCGGGTCGAGCGCCTTCAGGATGGCTTCGGCCACATCCTGCTGGCGGGCGTCGAGGGTCTGCTCCAGGGCGGCCAGGCGCTCCTCCAGCGCGGCGGCCAGCGCCTCGTCCCGGCGAGCGGAGGCGGCCAGCTCCCCGGTCACCGCCCGCGCGGTGTCGCCCACCAGCTGCTCCAGGCCGTCGATCCGCTCCGCCAGCACGGCGAGCCGCTCACCGGCACGGGCCTCGGCGGCGTCGATGGCGGCGAGCTTGGTCCCCACCATCGTGCGGAGGGCGGCAAGCTCGTTGGCTGCGAGGCCCGAATTGGCGGTGAGCTCCTCCATCGCCTCCTGGCCGGCGACCCGGTCGAGCCGGCGGTCGACCTCCGCCAGCAGCGCCTCGTCCCGGTCCTCGACGAGCGCCCGGAGGTGGTCGAGCTCCACCCGGGTGTCGTTCAGGGCGTCGCGGGAGGCCTGGAGCACCCGCATGAATCCGGCCTGCTCGCGCTGCTGCTCCTGGAGGGCGGCCTTCAACAACTGGTCGACGCGCGGGCCGGAGCGCGATCCGCCCTCAGCGCCGTCTTCGTCCCCGGGACCGGGCTTCTCCCCGCCCCCGCCGGCAGGCAGATGGGCGCTATCGTCTTGCATCGCGATGGCTGCCGCCCCTCGGCTCTGCCGGAGTTCCCGTAGCTGGCATGCTCCATTGTCGCAGGTTGAGGGCGCTGAGACACCAATGTGGTGAGACGAGCGCCCCCGGATGGCCCGGGTCCTGCCTGGGACATCCCACCGAGCCAGGACGACCGTGCGCTGATCGCGGCGGCGGTGCGCCGGGCCCCGCAGGCGTGGGCGGAGATCTACGAGCGCTTCGCCGACGGCCTGCTGGGCTTCTTCCTCCACCAACTCCACGACCGGCCGGCGGCCGAGGACCTCACATCGGAGGTGTTCCTGGAGGCGCTGCGGGCCGCCGACCGCTTCTCCCCGGAGGGCACCCTGGGCGATCTCCGGGCGTGGCTCTTCCGGATCGCCCGCAACAACCTGGTCGACCACTTCCGGCGGCAGCGGCGCAGCCCGACCGAATCGCTGGAGGTCGCCGGGGAGGCCGACCTTGCCCGGGCCATCGCCTCGGTCGATCCCGGGGAGGCGGCGGTCGCCGCCCTCGACCAGCGCCGGGTGCTGGAGGCGATCGCCGGCCTCTCGGCCGACCAGCGGCAGGTGATCCTGCTCCGGTTGACCGGCGGGTTGACGTCGAGAGAGATCGCGGAAATTGTTGGCAAGACGACGGGTGCGGTGAAGGCGCTACAGCACCGGGCACTGGCGACCCTCACCCGGGCGCTCAACCCGCATCCCGCCGCCGGCCAGGTGGGCCTCGGCATGGAGGATGACCCGTGACCGTATCGTTTCCCCATCCCAGGACGCTTCCCCAATGACGATGGACGGGGGGACTGCCCCCGGGGGGGACGCCCCCGACGAGATCATCGACCGGCTGCTCGACGCCCTCGCTGCCGGCAACTGGGCCATGGTCGAGCGCATGGCCGCCTCCTGCCGTGAGCTGGACCTGGCTGCGGCTGCGGCCGCTGCGGCGGCGGCACAGCGGGCACTGGCGGTCCGCTCCTCGCCCCCCGTCCGTGCGCAGCACGTCCGCGCCCTGACGGACGAAGCGGCGAGGCTCAGCGGCACCGCGCCCTCCCCCGTTGGCGCGGCAGCGCCCCCCGCCAGCGAGCCGGCGCCGTCAGCGGCCAGCAAGCCGCGAAGGGGCTGGGGCTGGCCGCGGCGGGTCGCGGTAACGCTGGCGGCGGTCGTTGCCATCGGGGCGGCCGGCCTGACCGCCACCGCCGCGCTGGCCGCCAACGCCCAGCCCGGCCAGGCGCTCTACGGGACCAAGTTGGCGCTGGAGAACGTCCAGGCCGACGTCCAACTGAACCCGGCGAAGCGGGTCTCGCTGCGGGTTCGCTTCGCCGAGGAGCGGCTCGACGAGCTGGCGACCCTGCTGGCCCACGGGAAGATCGACAGGGGCGGCCAGGCGGCGGGGAACCTGGCTGCCCAGGAGCGCAAGATCACCGCGGCGCTGGTCAAGCTGGCGGCGGAGGGCAAGGCCCCGCCGTCGCTGGTGCGCTCGCTGGAGCTCGACCTGGTCCGGCACTACGCCAAACTTCGCGCCGAGGCCAGCTCGATCTGCCCCCGGCGGCCACAGCCTGCGCCGTGCCGGGAGCTGGGCACCGCCCTTTCGAACGCTCAGCGGGCGGTGCGGCGCCTCGGCCAGCTCCCCGGCGGCATCCCGAACCGGCCACGGCTCGGCGCCGCGAATCCATCGCGTCAGGTGCCGTAGCCGACGGCTTCGACAGATTATGGAGTTTTTTCGCCATTCGCCAAAAGGTCGGAACAAACTCCACAATCCCGGGAAGTCCCCGGACCCGTCGCCCTTACAGGAGCCGCTCCAGGGCGGCGACGCCGCGCACGATCGCCTCCCGGTCCGCCTCGCTCGCCCGGGACAGCGCCTCGGCCAGCGGGGCCCGGCGCCGCTTCGGGAGCTGCTCGGCGATCCAGGCCCGGGCCCCGCTGGCAAGGGCGATCCGGGTTTCCCGGCGGTCCTCCCCCGGCCGCCGGGCGACGATCTCGGCCCGCTCCAGCCGGGTGACGATCCCCGATACCGTGGAGTGGGCCAGGCCGACCTGGCGGCTCAGCTCGGTCAAGGTCAGGCCCCGCTCGTCCGGGTCCTCTACTCCCGCCCGGTACAGGACCCGCAAGACCAGCAACTGCGGGGCGGTCAGGCCAAAGGGCAGCCGCTGCGCCTCCGAATAGGCGGCCTGCCGGAGCACCCGGCTGATCGCCTGGAGTGAGTCCGCCAGCCGGGCGGCCTCGTCCGCCCGGGTGCCCGCCGACCGCGCCTGCTTCTTGTGTTTGCCGCTCACCGGGCGTGTGACCCCCGGAGCAGGTTCAACCCGGGAACAAGCTGCGGCACCTCATGGCGGTAGCGCTCGTAGGCCCCCGGGAACTGGGCGGTCATCAGCCGCTCCTCGGCCCGGATCTTTACCTGGAAGAGGACGCTCACCCCAAGGATCAGGACGACCGCCTCCACGGACACTCCCGTCGCCAGGACGCTGCCCAGCGCCATGCCGGTGATGCCGGTGTAGATGGGGTGGCGGGTGATCCGGTACGGGCCGCTGGTGCGCAGCTCGTGGCCCTCCTTGGCCATCGGCGCCGACGACCACATCGTCCCGAGCACCCAGCGCGCCCACAGCGTGAAGGCGGTGGCGGCCACCAGCACCACGATGCCCGCCAGCTCCACACTCAGGCCGTGGATCAACGGGTTGCCCATCGGGTGGCCGCTGCTCCCGGTACCGAACCGGAAGGCCACGATCACCAGGACGACGATTACGGCCACCGACGGCATCGACGACCTGGTCTTCATGGCCGGGCCGTGGCGACGGTTGTACACCGCCCCGGCAATCCACACGACGGCGAAGAGCCCCCAGCAGCCCAACACCGCGATGCCCACCGCAATCACCGGTCACATCCCTATCTGTCGGCAACGACACGTCGCATACGACATGATAGCAGGCGGCAGGTCAGGGGGCCGCGGTCACGCATGCCGGAAGGAGCGACGCCTTCGCCGACAGCACGTCGGCGGCGGCCGCATCGAGCCGGCTCATGGGGAGCATCCCGGTGCCGACCGCTGCGCTGATCGCCGACACGATCGCCTCGAAGCTGGCGGCGACGCCGGCCGGGGACAGCAGCGCGGTCTCGGCGGCGGTCACCGTCGAGCCGAACAGGACCAGGTCGGCCCCGGCTCCGATCGCCGCCACCGCTGCTGCCGGCACCGAGAAGCCAGCGGCGGCGATCGCCCCACCGGAAACGCTGTCGGTGAGCACGAGGCCGGTGAAATGGAGGTCGCCCCGGAGCATCCCGCCGATCACCGCCGACGACAGCGACGCCGGGCCGCTGCTCACCCCGGGCACCGAGGCATTGGCCACCATCACCGCCGGGATCCCCCCAGCCACGGCGGCGGCGAACGGCGGCAGCGCCCGGGTCTGGAGGGTCGTCAGCGGGAGCGTGCTCGCCGCCCCGTAGTCGGTATTGGCCGAGGCCCCGCCGAGGCCCGGGAAATGTTTGGCGACCGGTATGACACCGCCCGCCTCCAGGCCCTCGATGAAGGCGTTGCCGTACCGGGTGACCGTCGCCGGAACGGCACCGAACGAGCGTTGGCCGTCGGCATCAGTGGCCATCGGCCCGGCCCCCCCGTCGACATCGAGGACCGGGGCGAGGTCCATCGACACCCCGGCCGCCTTCATCTTGCGGGCGACCTCAGCGGCGAGCGCCGAGACCGCTGCCGGGGTGTCGGCGGCGGCCATCTGGCGGGGCCACGGGATGCTGCCGACCAGGTCCTCCAGCCGCTGCACCCCGCCGCCCTCTTCGTCGGCCATCACCACCGGGGGCACCCCCGGCGGGGCCAGCGCGGCGGCAGCTCTGATCCTGGAGGCGAGGTTCGCCGGGGCCGGAGCGCTCCCGATGAGCAGCACGCCGCCGGCGCCCGCCGCCAGCGGAGCGCCCAGCTGATCGATGTTGAAGTTATAGGAGGGGATCGCCACCAGCTGGGCAGCCTTGCGGGCCACCGACCAGCCGGCGATCTGCTGGGCGGGGGTGAGGCATGAGCGGCTGGAGGCCACGGGGGAAGCTGGAGAGGCCGGCGGGCTGCCCGGCGTCAACGGTGGTGGCGACGTGGGGCGGTACACCGCCGCCGGCCCACCCCTGGTGCATCCCGCCGCCAACGCCAGCAGGGCAAGCAGGGCCGTTCCGAGACGTCGCCGGGTCCCCACGCTGGCGCAAGTGTAGGCCGCCAGAGGCACCAGGGGGCAGCCGCCGGGGGCAGCCAGGGGGCACCCGGCTGGCTGGTCCGGTAGCCGGTCAGGCCGGGACCGGCTCCGCGGTCTCGAGGACCTTGTACAGCGTGCTGCGCCGGGCCCACGGCCGGCCGATCGCACCGATCAGCGCCTTCATCTCCTCGGGGGGCAGCTCCTGGCCGTGCGACGCCCCCGCCGCCCGGGAGATGTTCTCGTTCATCAGCGTGCCGCCCAGGTCGTTGCAGCCGGCCTGAAGCGCCAGCTGCGACCCGGCGGTGCCCATCTTCACCCAGGACACCTGGATGTTGGTGATCCACGGGTGCAGCGCCAGCCGGGCGGTGGCGTGGACCTTCAGCGCCTCCTCGAAGGTCGGCCCCTGCCGGGCCTTGCCTTTCAGGTAGATGGGCGACGCCATGTGCACGAACGGCAGCGGGACGAACTCGGTGAAGCCGCCGGTGTCCTTCTGGATGTCCCGCAGCACGCCGAGGTGGCGCGCCCACGACCGGTAGCCCTCGACGTGGCCGAACATGATCGTCGAGGTCATCGGCAAGCCCAGGCTGTGGGCGGTGCGGGCGACCTCGGCCCACTGGGGGGTCGTCACCTTGTCCGGGCAGATCACCGCCCGCACCTCGTCGTCGAGGATCTCCGCCGCGGTGCCGGGGAGGCTGCCGAGCCCGAGATCCTTGAGCTCCCACAGCAGGTCCCGGATGCTCACGCCCTTGGTGTGGGCGCCCTGCCAGACCTCGAGCGGGCTGAAGCCGTGGACGTGCATGGCCGGCACGGCGGCCTTCACGGTCCGAACGACGTTCAGGTAGAAGTCGCCGGTGAACTCCGGGTGGATGCCGCCCTGCAGGCAGACCTCGGTGGCCCCCCGCTCGGCCGCCTCGACCGTCCGCGAGGCGATCTCGGCAAGCGACAGCAGGTACGGGTCGCCGCGCAGGTTCAGCGACTTCGGCCCCTTGGAGAAGGCGCAGAAGCCGCACCGGAAGTAGCACATGTTGGTGTAGTTGATGTTGCGGTTGACGATGAAGGTCACCGTGTCGCCGGAGGCCTCCCGGCGGAGGTCGTCTGCCGCCCGGGCGAGGGCCTCTGCCTCCGGCCCGCGGGCAGTCAGCAGCAGCACGATGTCGTCCTCCCCCAGCTCCGTCCCGGCCCGGGCGCCATCAAGCACCCGGGCGAAGTCCGGCCGCATCCTCACCCCGCCGTTGCCCGACCAGAAGACCGGGGGGACCACCAGGCCGGGCGACGCCGCCGGTGGCGGGGCCACGCCGCCCGCGCGCCAGCCCGGCTCCCGCACCAGGCCCATCCCGTCGGCCACCGCCAGCACCTTCGGCCGGACCGCCTTCGCCACCCAGGCCGGGTCGAAGGCGTAGCCGGGGTAGACGGTCAGCCGGGGCAGCAGCAGGAAGCCGGCCGACTCGGTGACCGCCCGGAGCCGGTCGATCTCCGGCCACGGGGCCTCCGGGTTGACGTGGTCGATGGTCACCGGCGACACCCCGCCCCAGTCGTTGATCCCGGCCGCCAGGTAGGCGTGCAGCGTCGCTTCCGACGAGGCCAGGTTGGGCGGGCACTGGACGCTCATCTCCGGGCCGAGGATCAGCCGGGCCAGGGCCAGCGTCGCCACCACCTCCGCATCGGGAAGCTCCGGATGGGCGTGCATCGGGGTGCCCGGCTTCGCCCGGAAGTTCTGGACGATCACCTCCTGGATGTGGCCCCAGCGGGCGTGCGACCCGGCGATGGCCAGCAGCGTCTCGGCTCGCTCCTCCCAGGTCTCGCCGATGCCGATCAGCAGGCCGGTGGTGAACGGGATCTTCCGCCTGCCCGCCGCCTCCAGCATGGCCAGCCGGACGGCCGGGACCTTGTCCGGCGAGCCGTGGTGGGGCTGGCCGGGCTCGGTCAGCCGGGGCGACGTGGTCTCCAGCATGATCCCGATCGAGGGAGCGACGCCGCGCAGCCGGTCGAGCTCCTCGGGCGACAGGATGCCGGGGTTCAGGTGCGGCAGCAGCCCGGTCTCGTTCAGGACCGCCCCGGCCGCGGCGGCAAGGTAGTCGACCGTCGTCTCGTAGCCCATCGCCGCCAACTCCTCCCGGGCGACCCGGTAGCGCAGCTCGGGCTTGTCGCCCAGGGTGAAGAGGGCCTCGCGGCAGCCGGCGGCCTCCCCGGCCCGGGCGATCTCGAGCACCTCGTCAAGGGACAGGTAGGCGCGGCGGCCCTCCAGCGGGGGCCGGGCGAACGTGCAGTAGCGGCAG
>DAIQBQ010000074.1:0-11198 GCA_036781065.1 Actinomycetota bacterium | reverse complement strand
GACACCATCCCGCCATCGACGCCGACGCGTGTACCGGCATCGCTTCGAGCGGCGGACTGGCGGCGGGTACTCCGATGCCGCCTTGGCCTTGGAGAATGTGTGGGTCTCCGGCGTCAATGCTGGGCGGTCGGGGGGACATCCGGGGGACCCCGGGACAATTCGTCTGATTCCGGGTTCGCCCGCCTAAGCTCAAAAGTGGCCCCTCACCTGGGCAAACGTGCTGTGGGCGCTGCTGGGCTCGAACCAGCGACCCCTGCCTTGTAAGGGCAGTGCTCTCCCACTGAGCTAAGCGCCCGACGCCAGCAGACTATAGGGCAGGCCCCCAGCCTGGGCGACTTCAGATCCGGCCACCCGACGCCGTCCGGTGCCCAGGCCCGATGCAATCCTGGGCTGTCCGATTTGCACTAGTGTGTAAATAGGGGTGTGTACACACCCGTTTCTACACAATAAGCAGCACACATTTTAGCCCGGAAGCACTCCCGGCCGGTCGGCTGGGCACAGGCCACGGGAGCCGCTCAGGGCCGGGCCCTCGGACGCTTTAGCGCAGTCCGGCGAACAGGTCCGTCTCGGGGATCGAGGCCCCCGTGGTGTCGAAGGCGCGGATGAAGTACTCCTGCGCAAACGCCAGCTCGTAGGCCCGGGCAGGTAGTTTGGACACGAACGACTGGTTCATCTGGCTGGCGTGCGCCATGACCGCCGCCCGCTTGGCCTCCAGGAACGCCGACACGTCCACAACCGTGGTGATCTTGGCCTCCGATTCGGCCATCTTCGCCAACCACTCCGGGCTCGGCTCAAACGGCATCTCGACCCCTTCTTCCTTGAGCAGCGCCGCCAGCTTCTCCCAGCCCCTGGTACTCATCGACGTCTCGTAGCGCTTCCTGGGGATCCCCGACTGCTCGGCCGCCAGCCGGGTGATCCGGGCGGTCTTCACGTGGTCAGGGTGATCGTACGCCGCCGCCTCCTCGTAGCTGATGACGACCTGCGGCCGGTAGCTATCCAGCAGCCCCACCAGGCGGGCGACTGCCACCTCGTCCGGCACGTTGGCGAACACGTCGCCCCGGCTCTTGTACGCCCAGTCGACCATCCCGGAGTCGTGGTACCCCAGCATCTCCAGATGGGCCACACCCAGGGCTGTGATCGCCCGCTCCAGTTCGGCCCTCCGGGTGGCGGCAACGGCAGCAGGGTCGTGGCCCTCCTCGCCGGGCTTGACGCCGCCGGGGCCGTCGCCGAACTCGCCGTTCGTGCAGGTGACCACGACGGTGCGGATGCCCTCGGATGCCGCCCGGGCAAGGACGCCGCCAGTGCCGATCGCCTCGTCGTCGGGGTGGGCGTGCACCGCCATCAGCGTCAGCGCCATGCCGCCCAGGCTAGCGCAGTTCGCTTGGTCCCAAACAAGTAGACCAGGGCGGGCCAGCCGAAGACAGCCCGGCTACAGCTCCCGGTCCCCGACCTCTTCCTCAGTGAGCACCTCGATGCCCTGCGCGGCCAGCAACGCCGCGGTGACTCCGTCGCCATCGCGCAGGACCCCGGAAAACGTCCCGTCGTGGATCCGGCCATGCCCGCACGAGGGGCTCCGGGCCTTCAGGATCGCCGTCGTGCACCCCGCCAGCCTCGCCACCTTGGACGCCTCCCGGGCGCCCCGGAGGTAGTTCGCGGTCACGTCCCGGCCCTCCACGTCGACGACCCGAGCCGACGAACCGAGCACGGAAGACCCAGAGCCGTCCACGATTTCGGCCGCCGGCCGCGGTGTGGGCAACCCGCCCAGCTGCTCTGGGCACATGAGGACCGCCCGGCCCTGGCGCACAAGCTCCATGACGAAAGCGTTCGGCTTGGCGACGCCGGCGTGGGTCGTCGCCAGCCCGGCCAGGCAGGCGGACACCAGGATCGGCGGCCGCCCGGGGTCACTCGGCTCCATGGCTCCACGCTACCCGAGAAACGACCGGAGCCGCGAGCCCATCGCACCGGAACCTGAGGCAAGCCCGCGAGCTGCGCAGAACAGGCCAATCGGCACTGCTGCCGCCGGGCCTTTTGGCACTAAGGTTCCGGCCCGAACGTGCCGACATTGTGCATAACGAAGTTTTCCTGCGCGTCACAACCGTGTCTGTCCGGATCGGTCGAGAAGAGTTATCCAATCGAAACTTGACATCAACCGACCTCTTGTCAAGTTGTCAAGCCGTCGCTACACTTGGTTCCCGCGCCCGCCGGTCCGGGAGTAAAGGGTACAACAGGCAGTCCGAGCCATTTCACTAAGGATCAGTGAATTGAGACGAAGCGAAAGCTACGACGACTACGAGCCCGCCCGCCCCTACCGCGAGGAGGAGTCCCCACACGAGGACCTGGTCCGGCAGTACCTGCGCGAGATCGGGCAGTACCCGCTGCTCACCGACGTCGACGAGGTGGAACTCGCCAAGGCCATCGAGGCCGGCAACGAGGCCGAACCCAATCTGATCGCACCCAAGCGCAAGCTGACCCCCCGCCAGCGGGACGAGCTGCAGCACAAAGTCGACGCCGGTCGCGCCGCCAAGCGCCGTTTCATCCAGTCGAACCTGCGGCTCGTCGTGTCGATCGCCAAGAAGTACTCGGCGGCCGGCCTGCCCCTGCTCGACCTGATCCAGGAGGGCAACCTCGGCCTGATGCGGGCGGTCGAGAAGTTCGACTACCGGCGGGGCTTCAAGTTCTCCACCTACGCGACCTGGTGGATCCGCCAGGCGATCACCAGGGCCATCGCCGACAAGGCCCGCACCATCCGTATCCCGGTGCACATGGTCGAGACCCTGTACCGGGTGCGCAAGGTGCAGGCGGAGCTCGTCGAGAACCTGGGCCGTGAACCGAGCATCGACGAGATCGCCAAGGCCGCCGAGATGACCCCGGACAAGGTCCGGGAGGCGTTCCGGGTACTCCCTGAGCCGGTCTCGATCCACGAGCCGGTCGGCGACGAGGACGCCGAGCTGGGCGATTTCATCCAGGACACCGAGGCCCAAGGCCCGTTCGAGGCGGCCGCACTCACGCTCCGCCAGGAGGACCTGTGGCGCATGCTCGACTCGCTCACCGACCGGGAGAAGAAGGTGCTGGCGCTCCGCTTCGGCCTGCTGACCGGCGAGCCCCGCACCTTGGAGGAGGTCGGCCGCGAGTTCGCCCTTACCCGGGAGCGCATCCGCCAGATCGAGGCCAAGGCGCTGTCCAAGCTGCGCCACCCCTCGAGCCCCGGCAAACTCCGGGACATGGTGTCGCTGTAGTCTGAACGTTCCAGCGCGCCACGCGCCCAGAGGGGCCGCGGCGCGACGGGCCGGCAAACCTACAGAACAACCGAGCGGAGGGTCCGGTGATCACCGCCATCGTCCTGCTCAAGGCCGACGTGCACTCGATCCCGGAGACCGGGCAGGCCATCGCTGAGCTGCCCTCGGTCTCCGAGGTGTACTCGACGACCGGCCCCTGGGACCTGGCGGCGATCGTCCGGGTCGGCTCCCAGGACGAACTGGGCACGGCGATCACCGAACAGATCGACAAGATCCCCGGCGTCACCAGCAGCGAGACCCTCCTCGGTCTCCAGGTCTTCTCGCGCCACGACCTGGAGCGGCTGTTCTCGGTCGGCTTCGAAGAGCAGCCATGACGACCCCGGCCGAAACCCCGGCCGAAACCCCGGCCGGCGAAACCGAACCGGCCGCCGAGCAGCGCAAGCCGCCAGCCCACAAACACCACGTCGTCGTCGCCCACTACCACGAGGTCGGCCTGAAGGGCCACAATCGCTCCTACTTCGAGCGGGTCCTCGCCGCCAACATCCGGGCGAGCCTCAGCGGCACCGGCTACAAGACAGTGCGGGTGATCCCCGGCCGGCTGCTGATCGAGCTCGGCCCGGGCACCGATACCGCTGCGGTCCTGGACCGCCTCACCAGGGTATTCGGCCTGGCCAGCTTCTCCCGGGCCCTCACCACCGCGGGCGACATGGACGCCGTCATCGCCGCCGCCCTGGCGCTGGCGGCCGAGCAGCCCTTTGCCTCGTTCCGGGTCCGCGCCCGGCGGGGCAACTCCTCCTTCCCGGCGAGCTCGCAGACGGTCAACGAGGTCGTCGGCCAGGCGATCAAGGACCTGACCGGAGCCCGGGTCGACCTGAGCCACGCCGAATGGACCTGCTATATCGAGCTGGTCCAGAACCGGGCCTACCTGTACGCCGAGCGCATCCCCGGCCCCGGCGGGCTGCCGGCCGGGTCAGCCGGAAAGATCGTCGCCCTGCTGTCCGGCGGGATCGACTCCCCCGTCGCCGCCTGGGAGCTGGCCAAGCGGGGCGCCAGCATCACTGCCGTCCACTTCCACGGCCAGCCCTACTCCGACCCGTCCAGCGCCCGGCAGGCCGCCCGGCTCGCACAGACACTCGCCCGCTGGCTGGGGCAGATCGAGCTGTGGCTTGTCCCCTTCGGCGACCTGCAGGCCGAGATCGTCACCACCGCCCGTGCCGAGCTCCGCACCGTCCTGTACCGCCGCTACATGATGCGGATCGCCGAGGCGCTGGCCCACCAGATTGGTGCCGAGGCGCTGGTGACCGGCGAGAGCCTCGGCCAGGTCGCCTCGCAGACCCTGCCCAACCTCCGGGCGATCGATGCCGCGGTGAGCGAGGTCCCGGTGCTGCGCCCGCTGATCGGGCGGGACAAGATCGAGATCGAGGCGCTTGCCAGGCGGATCGGGACCTACGACATCTCGATCGACCCGCACCAGGACTGCTGCGTCCTGTTCGCCCCGCGGCAGGCAGCAACCCGGGCAAGGATCCCCGACTTGGAGGCGGCGGAGGAAGCCCTCGACACGCCGGCCCTGGTGGCCAAGGCGCTGGCCAATGCCGAGCCGCGCCACTTCCCGGAGGCGACCGGAAACAACGACCGGAAACAACGACCTGTAACAGCGACCTGAAGCGGCGACTTAGGCGGCGGTGCCCAACCGCGGTGGGGTGAGCGCCTCGCCGCGGGCCAGCCGTTCCGGCACCGCCTGCAAAAAGGCCCGGATCCCAGCGACGTCGACGCCCTGGTAGGCATCCGGGTAGGCCGACAGCCGGGCGAGCGCCTTGCCGAATTGCAATTGCGCGCCGACGAGGTTCCCCCGCACGAGATGATGGAACGCCGTGGCCAGCTGGATGAGCCCCTGGTAAAAAGATCGCTCCTCGGCCGGGGCGTCGACCCAGTACTCCTCCAGCGTCTCGTGGGCCAGGAAGTACTGACCGGATGCAAAAAGACGGATTCCCTCGACGAGATGGGGGGGCAACTCGCCGAGGGAATCTGTCACCTCAACAACTTATCGCGTCCCAGCGTTTATGAAAAGGCTTTCATCCAAATTCCCTGGTCCCCGCGGAATCCGGATAAACCGGTCCAAACATCAAAATCGACTAGCGCTCGACCGGGACCCCCACAAGCGAGCCGTACTCGGTCCACGACCCGTCGTAGTTCTTGACATCGTCGAGGCCAAGCAGCTCGGTCAGCGCGAACCACGTGTGTGAGCTGCGCTCACCGATGCGGCAGTAGGCGATGGTCGGCTGGCTACCATTGATCCCGACTCCTCCGTACAGCTCGGCCAGCTCGTCGGCGGACTTGAACGTGCCGTCCTCGGCGGCCGCCTTGCTCCACGGGACGTTGGCAGCGCCGGGGATGTGCCCGGGCACCTGCGCCTGCTCCTGGGGCAGGTGCGGCGGGGCGAGCAGGTCGCCCCGGTACTCCTCGGGCGACCGGACATCGACGTAGGAGGTGCCCGGAGCGGACACCGCCGTGAGCACCTCGTCGCGGAGCGCCCGGATCTCCGGGCGGACCGGCTGCAGCGTGACCGCCGACGATGCCGGCGTGACGTTCGGGACGTCCTGGGTCAGCTCGCGGGACTGCAGCTCCCACTTCTTGCGCCCGCCGTTCAGCAGCTTGACGTTGTCGTACCCGAGGTACTTCAGCACCCAGTAGGCGTAGGCGGCGAACCAGTTGTTGTTGCCCGCGTACAGGATCGTGGTCGTGTCGGGACCGATGCCGGACCGCTTCAGCAGGGCGAGCAGCTGCTCCTGGTTGATGAAGTCCCGGCGCAGCGGGTCGTGCATGTCGGTCTTCCAGTTCCAGGCGATCGCTCCGGGGATGTGCCCCTTGCCGTACAGCGTGGTGTCCTCGTCGATCTCGACGACGACGATGCTCGGGTCGCCGAGCTTGGCCTCCAGCTCGACGTCTGACACCAGCACATCGGGATTCTTGTACTCGGCCATGGGACTGCTCTCCTTCCTTGACTTGGACCGTCAACAAAAACCAGCCACTACTGAACGCAGGTGAACCAGGCCCGAGCCGCCTAGCCGGTGGCCTCCGCCGCCGGCCGCCGGCGGATGATCTCCCGGCACCACGGGTCACCCCGCGCCACGGAGGCCTCGGTCTCGACGTCGCTCGGATGCCCGAGGGCGGCCATCGCCCCCTCCTTGAGCGCCGGATCCATCACCGCCACCAGGTCGGAATGCTCCAGGGCAATATCCCGGAACGGGCAGTCCGGCGTCTCCAGCTCGGCGTAGTCGATGTCGAGGCGCACGATCTGGGCCTGCGGCGAGAACCGGCCCAGCTCCTCGACCAGCGCCCGCACTGCGGCGGGGAAGTCAAGCCCGCCGCCCCGGTAGCCGAGCACCAGCTTCCGCCCTTCCTCCCGGGCGACCTGCTCGGCCAGGGAGTAGATTGTCGGGTCGTCCAGGCGCTCGACCAACCGGATCAGGATGGCGGCGATCAACCGGTACGGGCTCGGCGACGTCGCCGGTAGCGGCTCGGACACCGGCTCCAACATCTCGGCCTCGGGCGCGGCGACCCCGGCCGGGGGCGACACCTCCCAGTCGTCGAGCGCCCCCATCTCGCCCTCCCAGGTGAAGTACACCTTGGCCGGGCGACCCTTGCGCTTGCGCCGCACGCCGGTGGCGAGGAAGCCGGCCTCGACGAGGAGGTCGAGGTGCGCACGGGCGACGTTAGGATGAAGCGAGAACTGGTCGGCGACCTCCTTGGCAGTCAGCGAACCCGCCCGGAGCAGGTGCGCCAGGATCGCCGACCGCGTCGGGAGGGCGAGGGCCTTGGCCGCCTTGACTGACTGATCGTCTCCGACTGGCATTGCGTGGCCAGCATACTGCATTTCTCACTTTTTACAAGGGGTAAGGTGTGAAATGCTCCGGCAACCGCCAGGGCGCGGGCGGCCCGTGGCCTGGCCTGTGCGCCTTCTTTGTAACGTGAGGGGTCAAATAGAGCCGCCAGGATTCAAAGAACGATCTTGCCCCGGCCGCAGGCGGCAGTCAGACCGGGCAGGCGACCTCGGCCAGGCGGTGCACCCGGATCATGTCCGTGGCCCCGGGCGACCAGGGCAGGCTCCCGGCGACGATGACGACGACGTCGCCCGGCCGGCAGCGCCCGCAGCCGAGCATCGACTGCGAGACCTCACCGACCATCTCCTCCACGGTCCCCGACAGCGGCGCCACGAAGGTCTCCACCCCCCAGGTCACGGCCAGCCGGCTGCGCACCGCGGCGTCCCGGGTGAACGCCAGCAGCGGCATCGGCGGGCGGTGCATCGCCAGCCGGCGGGCGGTGGCGCCGGTCTGGGTGAAGACGATGATCGCCCGCGCCCCGACCTCCCTGGCCAGGGCCGGGGCCACCGCGGCGATCGCCTCCTCGGCCCGGCCCAGCGGGGGCTCGATGGCGGGGTACGTGGCGGCCCCGCGAGACTCGGCCGAGGCAACGATGCTTGCCATGGCGGCCACCGCCTCGGTCGGGAACCCGCCGACGCTGGTCTCCGCCGACAGCATCAGGGCGTCGGCCCCGTCGAGCACGGCGTTGGCGACGTCGGAGACCTCGGCCCGGGTCGGCCGGGAGTGGTGCCGCATCGACTCGAGCATCTGGGTGGCCACGATCACCGGCTTGGCCAGGGTGCGGCCGAGGGTGATCGCCCGCTTCTGGATCAGCGGCACCTGGTCCATCGGGACCTCGACGCCGAGGTCGCCCCGGGCGACCATCAGCCCGTCGAACGCCTCGGCGACCTCATCCAGCCGCTCCACCGCCTCGCCCTTCTCCAGCTTGGCGATCAGTGGCACCCGCCGCCCCGCCGCGACCATTGCCCGGCGGGCGACTTCGGCGTCCTCCGGCCGGCGCACGAAAGAGAGCGCCACCATGTCGACCCCGAGCGCCAGGGCGAAGCGTAGGTCCTCGATGTCCTTGTCAGTGAGCACCGGTGCCTGCAGCAGGGCGCCGGGCAGGTTTATCCCTTTGTGGTCCGAAATCATCCCGCCCTCGATCACCCGGCAGCGCACAGCGGCGCCGTCGGTGGCGGTCGCCTCCAGCCGCACCAGGCCGTCGTCGATCAGCAGCACGTCGCCCGGAGCCAGGTCGGCGCCGAGCTGCGGGTAGCTGGTGGCGACCCGCAGAGCGCCGTCCGCGGGCTGGTCGGTCTCGCCGCCGCCGGTGAGCAGGATCTCCTCCCCCCGCTCCAGCACGGCGAAGCCGCTCGGGAGGCGGCCCAGACGGATCTTCGGCCCCTGCAGGTCGGCGAGGATCGCTACCGCCCGGCCAGCGGCGTCCGAGGCCTCCCGGACCCGGCCGTAGACGGCGGCGTGCTCCTCCCGGGTCCCGTGCGAGAAGTTCAGCCGGGCGACGTCCATGCCGGCGCCGACCAACCGCCCAACCGCCCAACCGCCTCCGCCGAGGCCGTTGCCGGGCCGAGCGTGCACACGATCCGGGTGCGGCGTCCCCCGGCGGCCGGCCCAGCGCTGCCCGGCGTCAACGGGTCCCGCCAGCTCGGCGCCACCTGAGCTGGCTCGGCGGGCGCGGAGGACAGCTCAGGCCAGCCGGGATTCGACCGCATCGGGATCGATCCCATAGGTGTCGATGGCGGCGGCGACCTCGCCCGGGCTGCCCTGCCGCTCGTCCGCCAGCGCCTTCAGCACGGACACCACGAGGTGGGCGGCGTCGGTACCGAAGTGCCGCCGCAGCGCCGCCCGGGTGTCGGACCGGCCGTAGCCGTCGGTGCCGAGCACGGTGTAGCTTCCCGGCACCCACCGGGCGATCTGATCGGGCACCGCCTGCATGTAGTCGGTCACCGCGACGATCGGCCCGGATGCTGCTCGCAACTGTCCGGTTACCCATGGCACCCGGGGGTTCTCCCCCGGGTGCAGCCGGGTCCACCGTTCCGCCGACAACGCCTCCTCGCGGAGCGCCTTGTACGACGTCGCACTCCAGAGCTCGGCAGCAACCCCGTGGTTGGCCGCCAGCAGATCCTGGGCTTCCTTGGCCGCCAGGTAGGCCGTTCCGCTGAACAGGATGGTGGCCGGCCGCGGCTGGCTGGCCGTGCGGGCCGAGGAAGCCGGGGGGCTGGCCGCTGCGAACCGGTACAGGCCCCGCACGATCCCCTCCTCGACGGCGCCGGGAGCAGGACCCGAAGGCATCGCCGGCATCGGGTAGTTCTCGTTGTACAGGGTCAGGTAGTAGAAGACGTCCTCGGGCTTGTCCCCGTACATGCGGGCGATGCCGTCGCTGATGATCACCGCCAGCTCGTAGGCGAATGCCGGGTCGTAGGCGGCCAGGTTCGGAACCGCCGACGCGAGCAGCAGGCTGTGGCCGTCGCCGTGCTGCAGCCCCTCGCCGTTGAGCGTCGTCCGGCCGGCGGTCGCGCCGCACAAAAAGCCGCGGCCGCGCATGTCGCCGAAGGCCCAGATGGCATCCCCGGTGCGCTGGAAGCCGAACATCGAGTAGAAGATGTAGAACGGGATCATCGGCTCGGCCCAGGTGGCGTACGCGGTGCCCGCCGCCGACAGGCTGGCCAGCGCCCCGGCCTCGGTGATCCCCTCCTGCAGGATCTGGCCGTCCGGGCTCTCCTTGTAGCACAGCTGCATGCCGGCGTCGACCGGCTCGTAGAGCTGCCCCTCCGGTGCGTAGATCCCGGCCTCGGTGAACAGGGCGTCCATACCGAAGGTCCGGCCCTCATCGGGGATGATCGGCACCACCCGGTCGCCCACCGCCGGGTCCCGGAGCAGCGACCGCAGCAGCACGGCGAAGGCCATCGTCGTCGACACCGCCCGTTCCCCGGAGCCGGCGAGGAAGCTGGCAAACGACGATTCCCCCGGCTGCCCGATCGGGGCGGGTCGCACGACCCGGTGCGGCAACGGCCCGCCCAGCGCCCGCCGGCGCCCCAGCAGGTACTCGTCCTCGGCCGAGCCCGGCTGCGGCCGGCAGTACGGCGGGGTGCCGCCGGTCAGCGCCTGGTCGGGGATCTCGTCGTGCAGGCCGAGCCGGTCGCGCAGCTGAGCGAGCTGTGCCGGCCCCATCTTCTTGATCTGGTGGGCGGCGTTCCGGCCCTCGATCTCCGGACCGAGGCCCCAGCCCTTGACCGTCTTGACCAGGATCGCCGTCGGGGCGCCGGCGTGCTCCACCGCGGCTTTGTAGGCGGCGTACAGCTTGGCCGAGTCGTGGCCGCCCCGGCGCATGGCGGCGAGCTGTTCGTCGGTCAGCGAGTGCACCAGCCGGGTCAGCCGCTCGTCGGTCCCGAACAGCCGCTCCCGCACGTAGGCGCCGCCCTCGACCGTGCACTTCTGGAACTCGCCGTCGACGATGGTGCCCAACCGTTCGGCGAGGGCGCCGTCGGTGTCGGCGGCCAGCAGCGGGTCCCATTCGGAGCCCCAGATCACCTTGATCACGTTCCAGCCGGCGCCCCGGAACAGGCCCTCGAGCTCCTGGATCACCTTGGAGTTGCCCCGCACCGGACCGTCGAGGCGCTGCAGGTTGCAGTTGACGACGAAGGTCAGGTTGTCGAGCCGCTCCCGGGCCGCCAGCGGCAGGGCGCTCAGCGACTCGGGCTCGTCGCACTCGCCGTCGCCGACGAAGCACCACACGTGCGACCCGGAGGTGTCCCTGATCCCCCGGTGCATCAGGTAGCGGTTGAACCGGGCCTGGTAGACGGCGTTGATCGGCCCCAGGCCCATCGACACCGTCGGGAACTCCCAGAACTCGGGCATCAACCGGGGGTGCGGGTAGCTGGACAGGCCCGCCCCGCCGGTCTCGCGGCGGAAGTTGTCGAGCCGGTCCTCGCCGATCCGGCCCTCCAGGTAGGCCCGGGCGTAGATGCCGGGCGAGGCGTGGCCCTGGAAGAAGACCTGGTCGCCCCACGGCTCGCCGTCGGTCCCGTGGCCGTCCTTGCCCCGGAAGAAGTGGTTGAAGCCGGTTTCGTACAGCGCCGCCGAG
>DAIQBQ010000073.1:1898-11400 GCA_036781065.1 Actinomycetota bacterium | reverse complement strand
ACATGATGCGGGCCGAGGCCGAGACGGTGATCGCCGACGTGCTCAAGGCCCGCCGCAAGAAGATCGACGTGTCCATCGGCACCATGATCGAGCTGCCCCGGGCGGCCCTGGTCGCCGGTGAGATCGCGGGCAGCGCCGAGTTCTTCTCCTTCGGCACCAACGACCTCACCCAGACGACGTTCGGCTTCTCCCGCGACGACGTCGAGGGCAAGTTCTTCCCGCAGTACCTCGAGCTCGGTCTGCTCAAGGTCAGCCCGTTCGAGACCCTGGACCGCAGCGGCGTCGGCCGGCTGATCCGCATCGCCGTCAGCGAAGGCCGGGCCGCCCGGCCCGACCTGCATGTGGGCATCTGCGGGGAGCACGGCGGGGATCCGGCGTCGGTGGCGTTCTGCCACGAGGCGGGACTCGACTACGTCTCCTGCTCGCCGTTCCGGGTGCCGGTGGCCCGGTTGGCCGCCGCCCATGCGGCGCTGCACGAGCAGGCCGTCGGAGGATCGGACACACGCTGACCGCGGGCGCCTCGCCGCTCACCGACCCCGGCCGGCTCGATGTCGCCCTGTCCCGGCCGGTGGAGATCGCCTGGGTGATGGCGGCGGCCGGGCAGGCGCTGGTCGGCCTGCTCGGCGTGGCGGAGCCGCCGCTGCTGACGCTGTCCGAGCTGCAGACGGCCATCCTGCGGGTGCCCTGGATGGGCCGGCTGCGCAGCCCGGACTCGCCGGTGTTCTCGGTGGGGCTCGACGGCATCGAGGAGGAGGCATCGGAGATCTTCCTGGTCGAGTCGCGGGAGCAGCTTGCCGGCGAGCCGGGGTCGTTCCGGGTGCTGCATCTCGACGAGGGCGGCTACCGGCCCGGGCTCCATGCGGTCCTGCGCTCGGCGGGGTCGCCGATCGGGCACGCGGTCGCCGCCGCGGTGGCGGTTGCCCTGGCCCGGCAGACCGATGGGCAGGTCGCCGACCCGTGCGGGAGCTGGATCGAGGCCCCTTCGGATCTGGGCGATGGCGAGCCGGCGACCTACGCCCCGGACGACTTCATCGACGCCCTTCGGCCTTCGCGCAGCTTCCCCACCGTCACCGACGGGGCGGCGGCGCTGAACGCCCGCCGCCCGGTACGGCGCCCGGTTCCGGCCGCCTGATCCGGGTCCGACCGAGCAGCCTGAGCCGGCGCCGAGTCCCGGCAGCCTGATCCGGCGCCGACCGAGCAGAGACGGGCGTGATCACGCCCTTGGTTGCTCGCTCGCTGCGGTCGGCTACGCTCGGGGCATGGAGACCCGGGAGCTGAGCTTCGTCCGGCTGGGGATCGAGGCCGCCGAGCGGGCGAACCTCTCGCCTTACGCCGCCAGGGCAGCGGAGTCGAAGGGCCGCCAGGTCGCAGAGCCTGAGCACCCGCTCCGCACCGCCTACCAGCGCGACCGCGACCGCATCCTGCATACCAAGGCGTTCCGCCGGCTGGGGCACAAGACCCAGGTCTTCCTGGCGCCCGAGGGCGACCACGTCCGGGTCCGGCTGACCCACACCCTGGAGGTCACTCAGATCGCCCGCACGATCGCCCGGGCGCTGAAGCTCAACGAGGACCTGGTCGAGGCGATCTGCCTCGGCCACGACCTGGGGCACACCCCGTTCGGCCACCTCGGCGAGGAGGTGCTGAGTGAGTTCCTCGCGGCCCAGCGCCAAGGGCAGGTCTTCCGCCACAACGAGCAGTCGCTGCGTATCGTCGATTGCCTGGAGATCCGGGGCGGCGGGCGCGGCCTCAACCTCACCTGGGAAGTGCGCGACGGCATCGTCAACCACACCTGGTCGATGCCCCCGCCATCGACGCTCGAGGCGCAAATCGCCCGCTATGCCGACCGCATCGCCTACGTGAACCACGACATCGACGACGCCCTGCGAGCCGGGGTGCTGGCACTGACCGACCTGCCCGTCGTCACGCGGGAGGTCCTGGGCGAGACCCCCTCCGACCGCATCGACGCCATGGTCGGGGCGGTGGTCGAAGCCAGCCTCGACCAGCCCGCGATCGCGATGCGGGAGCCGGAGCGGGAAGCGATGGGGGAGACCCGGGCCTTCCTGTTCCGGGCGGTCTACCAGCGGCCGGGGGTGGCCGGCCAGATCCGTGAGGCCCGCCAGGTGCTGTCGACGCTGTGCAGCTGGTACCGGGAGCACCCGGAGGCCCTGCCCGGCGGCTCCGGCGGGAGCCCGGAGGGCACGCCGACCGAGGTGCGGGTGCTCGACTACGTTGCGGGCATGACCGACCGCTACGCCCTCCGGGACTACGAAAGGATCCGGGTGCCCTCCGGGCGGCGCGGCTGATGGCAATCGACGACAAGGACATTGCCGAGCTCCGCGAGCGGGCGGACATCGTCGAGGTGATCGCCGGCTACACCCAGCTCAAAAAGGCCGGCCACCTGTTCAAGGGCCTGTGCCCGTTCCACCAGGAGAAGACGCCGTCGTTCCAGGTCGACCCGGGCAAGCGCCTGTACCACTGCTTCGGGTGCGGGGCGGGGGGCGACGTGTTCACGTTCCTGAAGGACCTCGAGGGCCTGACCTTCCCGGAGTCGGCTGAACGGCTGGCCTCCCGGGTGGGCATGACCCTGCACACCACCAGCGGCGCCCACGAGGCCGGCACCAGCGGCACCCGGCGGCGGCTGCTGGACGTCACCAAGGCTGCCGCCCAATGGTTCGCCGAGCTGCTGAACACGTCGCCCGAGGCGGCCGCTGCCCGCGCCTACGTCCAGGCCCGGGGTTTCTCGCCCGAGGACGCCAGGGCCTGGGGCCTCGGCTACGCGCCGGCCGGCTGGGACACGTTGTACCGCCGGCTGCTGGCGGCGAAGTTCACCCCGGACCAGATCGTCGGCGCCGGCCTGGCCCTGATCACCGAGAACGGCCAGCACCGGGACCGGTTCCGGGGCCGGCTGATGTTCCCGACCGCAGACCTGGCGGGCGATGTGGTCGGCTTCGGCGCCCGCGCGCTCGGCGATGAGCAACCGAAATACCTGAACTCGCCGGAAACCAGCCTGTACCACAAGTCCCGGCTGCTCTACGGGCTCGACGTCGCCAAGCGGGCGATGGCCCGCACCGGGGAGGCGGTGGTCTGCGAGGGCTACACCGACGTGATCGCCCTGCACAAGGTCGGGGTGACCTCGGCGGTCGCCACCAACGGCACCGCGCTCGGGGAGGAACACTTCGCGCTGATCAAGCGCTGGTGCGACCGGGCGATCCTCGCGTTCGACGCTGACGCCGCCGGGTCGTTTGCCTCCCAGCGCGGCTTCGGCATCGATGAGAAGGTCGGCCTGCAGGTGATGGTCGCCCTGTGGCCGAAGGGCAAGGACCCGGCCGACGTCGCCCTCTCCGAAGGCGAGGAGGCGGTCATGACCCTGCTCAAGGCCGCGGTGCCGCTGATGCAGTTCGTCCTGGAGGCGGAGCTGGCCCGGCACAGGCTCGACACCCCGGAGGGCAAGGCCCGGGCGCTCACGTCGCTCTCGGCGCTGGTCGCCCGGGAGCCGAACCGCATCGTGCGTGGCGAGTACGCCTTCTGGATGGCCCGCCAGCTCGGCATCGACCCCCGCCAGGTGCAGCAGGAGATCGGCGAGCTGGGCGGGCGCTCGGCTCCCGGCGCCCCCAGGGGGCAGACCCGCAAGGAGAACCGGACGCCGGGCCAGGTCCGCCTGGAGCGGGAGGCGCTTGCGGTGCTGCTCGACTCGCCGCTGGTGGTCCGCCAGGTGCAGGGCTGGTTGACCGCCGACCACTTCACCGTGCCCGAGCACAAGCAGGTGTTCCAGGCGGTGATGGAGGCTGCCGCCACCGGCGCTGCTTCGGTGCTCGACCGCTTGCCCGACGGCGAGAGCCGGCGGCTGGCCGCCGAGCTGGCACTGACCCCGCTGACGACCGAGGCGGTAGATGAAGTCTTCTTAACATTGGGCAAGGCAGGGCTCGAGCGGCAGATCACATCCTTGCGAGCTACACTCGATCGACTTGACCCCGTGGCCGATCACCACCAATCCGAATCCACGTTCGCTGAGCTGATGCGCTTGGAATCGCAACGGAGGCAATTCGATGACCGATGAGGTTGCGACGATGGCCAAGGATCTCCACGTCGACGAGGTCCGGGATCTCGTCGCTCGAGGCAAGGAAAAAGGCTGGCTGACCGCCGATGAGATCGCCGACGCCCTCGGGTCGCTCGATCTGTCGGCCGAGCAGGTTGACAACGTCTATGCCGTCGTTGCCGAGGAAGGCATCGAGGTCGTCGACCACGAGCCCGGCACCGACTCCGACGAGGTCGAGGACTTCCGCCGCGACCCGGAACTGCTGAAGGCGCCCACCAACGACCCGGTCCGGATGTACCTGAAGGAAATCGGCAAGGTCCCGCTGCTCACCGCCGAGCAGGAAGTCGATCTGGCGATGCGCATCGAGGCGGGCCTGATGGCCGAGGAGATGCTCGACAATCCCCGCCGCTTCGACAATGAGAGAGCCCGTGAGCTGGCGCTGCGCTCCAATCTCGAGGTCGAAAGCCAGTCGCTCACCGTCGACAAGGCCCGCGAGATCTGCCGGCGGATCAGCCTCGACGGCCTGCTGGCCAAGCGCAAGCTGGTTGAGGCGAACCTGCGCCTGGTGGTGTCGATCGCCAAGCGCTACGTCGGTCGGGGCATGCTGTTCCTCGACCTGATCCAGGAGGGCAACCTCGGCCTGATCCGGGCGGTGGAGAAGTTCGACTACAAGAAGGGCTACAAGTTTTCGACGTACGCCACCTGGTGGATCCGCCAGGCGATCACCCGGGCGATCGCCGACCAGGCCCGCACCATCAGGATCCCGGTGCACATGGTCGAGACGATCAACAAGCTGGTCCGGGTGCAGCGCCAGCTGCTGC
Source organism: Actinomycetota bacterium (assembly GCA_036781065.1). GTDB lineage: Bacteria > Actinomycetota > CADDZG01 > JAHWKV01 > JAOPZY01 > DAIQBQ01. Next base: position 6,543 of record DAIQBQ010000073.1, on the reverse strand, counting down.
AGGACCTCGGCCGGGAGCCGCTGGCTGAGGAGATGGCTGAGCAGATGGAGATGACCCCGGACAAGGTCCGGGAGATCCTCAAGGTCTCGCAGGAGCCGGTCTCGCTGGAGACCCCGATCGGCGAGGAGGAGGACTCACATCTCGGCGATTTCATCGAAGACTCCGATGCGGTGGTCCCTTTGGACGCCGCATCGTTCATTTTGCTGCAGGAGCAGCTGGAGTCGGTGCTCCACACGCTGTCGGAGCGGGAGAAGAAAGTGATCCAGCTCCGCTTCGGGCTCCACGACGGCATGCCCCGCACGCTGGAGGAGGTCGGCCGGGAGTTCGGGGTCACCCGGGAGCGGATCCGTCAGATCGAGTCCAAGACGCTGTCCAAGCTCCGGCACCCGTCCCGGTCGCAGAAGCTCCGGGACTTCCTGGAGTAGCGGGTGAGCGGGTGAGCCGCGGGGGGCCGCGGGAGTTTTTCACCAACCTGAACCAGCCGGGGATGCCGGCCGGCGAGAAGTGGTCCACGTTCGTCCGCAACCGCTGGCGAGCGACCGTCCTGCTCAAGGGCTGCTGCGGGCACCCGGGCGAACCGGGCTGTTGAGAGGGCCGCGCTGAGCCCCGGTCGGGGCCTGAAGGGCACGATCCCGGCTCGCACGACCACTAGCCCTGTACTCCACACCCCAGGCTCCAAGGCTCAAGCCGGCCCGGCTGGGGGTCGATGCTATGCTCGCTACGTCCCTTCGGGGGTGGCGCAACGGCAGCGCGGCTGACTGTTAATCAGTAGGTTGCGGGTTCGAATCCCGCCCCCCGAGCCCCTTTCAAGGCCTTCCCGCCAGTACACTCGTCAGGTGGCCAGCGACGAGCTGCGCACCCTTCTCGGCCTCGTTCCCGACGGCTGCCTGCTGACCGATGCCGCGGGCGTGATCCTGGAGGCCAACCAGGTCGCCTGCGGGTTGCTGGGCGTTCCCGGGGCCGGGCCTGCTGCCGTCGCCGGGAAACCGATCGCCGGGTTCCTGGCCCCGGTCGAGGCGGACACGTTCACCCGGGCGCTGGCAGCTCTCGCCGCCGGCGGGGAGACGGGCGACTTCCAGGCCGAGCTCCGGCCCTTCCGCGGCCCGCCCCGGCAGGCCCGGTTCCGGGCGGCGCGGGTTGGCGACGGCGGGGTCCTGTGGCTGATCCGGCCGGCCGAGGGTATCGAAGGGCTCCGGGAGGCACTGCTGCTCTCGGTCGCCCACGACCTACGCGCCCCGCTGTCGGTCATCAACGGCTTCGTCCAGCTGCTGGAGAACCGGGCTGTCACGGTGTCGGCGGAGACCGTGGCCGAGATGGTGCGCGAGCTCGGCCCGGCGGTCCGCGGGATGACGTCGGCGATCGACAACCTGCTCGACGTCGGCCGTACCGGCTGCGGCGCGGTCGCTCTCAGCCGGACGCCGACGCCGGTCGGGCCTCTGGTGGAACGCTGCGTCGCCGGCGCCGGGTTGGCTGAGCGTGCCGTCGTCGATGTTGTCGTGTCGGCAGCCGACGTCGACCCGGGCCTGGCCGAGCGCATCCTCGTCAACCTCCTGGTCAACGCCGACCGGTACAGCCCGCCGGGGTCGAAGGTCGCCGTGCATGTCCGTGGGGTCGGGGGAAGGAATGAGGATGGGCAACGGAATGAGGATGGGGGCGGGATCCAGATCGAGGTCGACGACGAGGGGCCGGGGATCCCGGACGTCATGAAAGAGAAGGTGTTCGACCTGTACCGGCAGCTGTCGCCGGGCGGCCCTGGAGCCGGGGTCGGGCTCTACCTGGTCCGCCGCTTCGCCGAGTTCCACGGGGGCCGGGCGTGGGCCGACGACAACCCGGGCGGCGGCGCGTCCATGCGCGTCTACCTGCCCTGCAGCTACTCGTAGCTAGCCCGCGTTCAGGTTTTCAGGTTAGGCGGGTTTCGTGGAGGGCTTGCCGCCCACCGCCCCCGTGACGGCCCCGACCACGATGAGGACCAAGCCCAGGATCACCCCGCCCAGCCCGCGGCGGCGGTGCTTCAGCGCCGAGCCGGCGATGTGGCCGGGTACGAACGATGGCAGCGCGTGGGCGGGCACAACCAAATAGACCACTCCCGCGGCGATCGCGAGGATTCCGAGAACAATGAGCACGATCATCACCACTCGTGCGCCTGACATGGCTTGACCCCCAGTCTTCGGGCCCCGGTTACATCACACCTCCGACCCTATTCCGGGCCATGCGCCCGGGCAAGCGGCCGCCAGGGGGGCCCGTCGAGCTGGCAGATTCCACTGTCCTGATTCCAGGCGGATTACGCCGGAAATCATGACAGTGGTCCCCGAGGGGTTATGTAGATCATTGTTGATATGTGTAAGTGGGCAAATGAGCGAGTATGGACCAGCCGATGTCGCCCTCAATCGGGGAGGGACACCCCGCTGCGGGGCGCCCACCGCAGGCCACACCGGGGCCGGGCCATGCGCCCGGGCAACCCCCGGGGAACGGCTACGAGAACGCGGTCTCGGGGCGGGGGAGCGGCTGCCCGTCGACGCTGATGTCGACCTTCTCGTTGTAGAAGGCGATCAGGCCGGCGATCGGTGCCAGCTGGCGGGTCGGGAAGTCGTAGCACCAGGCCAGGTCCTTGTGCACCTTGCCGCCGAGGTCGACCGACCAGTACCCGGACGTCGTGCCCTTGTACGGGCACTCGGTGACGGTGGTTGTGGGGATCAGGTGGGTGAGGTCGACCTCGGTGCGGTTCAGGTAGTAGCGGGTCGGCAGGCCGGTCTCGAACACCATGACCGGCGACGAGGATTCGGCGAGGACCGCACCCTCCAGCTCGATCCGCACCCGCCGCGTCGAGCGCAGCGCATCGACCCTGGTATACGGGTTGCGCGGATGGACGAAGACCCGCTCGTCCTCCTCGAACCAGGCGTCGAGTGCCGCCCAGTCGAAGCGCACCGTGCCGGCCAGGCCCTGGACTGGGGAGTCGCGGAAAACCCTGGCCGCCTTCGGCCGGTAGCGGTCGCCCGCCTGCAGGCCGTGGACCGCCGCCGGGCCGCGGGCGCTCCCAACGCTGTGCTGCTCGTCGACGAGGACGCCCCCGGTGACGTCGGCCAGCGGGATGTAGTACTGCGGGTAGGCGGGCCACTCCCAGACGTAGAGCGCCCGGCTGGTTTCGAAGACCGCGGTGGTGCCGAGCATCCCGCGGAGTCGCCGGGGCACCGGCTCGACGTGGTTGACTGGGGCGATTGCGGCCGGGTAGTCGGTCATCGGGGCTCCCTTCGTTGGCTCGAGAGGCGTGTGTGGCGCTGGTTCGTCGATGGATCGGGATCGGATTGCCCATTCTGGCGGGCTGCGCGCTGGGGGCGTGCAGCAGCCCGCGCCCGGCCGCCTCGGGGCGCTCCACGCCCCCGCCGGCGATGAGCCCTAGCGCCCTCTCCGCCTCGACGGCGGCTTCGCCCTCGGCGTTGCCTCCGCCGGCATCGTCGCCAGGCGTGCGGCGCTCGCCGTCCCCGCCGGCGCGGTCGCCAGCGCGACCGCTGATCCCGACGGTGCCGGCTGCTGCCGGGGGAGGGCCGGGCACCTTCGGGCCGACCGGTCCGGGCCCGCTCAACGGCAAGGTGGTCGCCATCGACCCCGGCCACAACGGCCGCAACTACGCCGACCCAAGCTACATCAACCAGCAGGTCTTCAACGGGCGGGAGCCGGAGGCCTGCGACACCACCGGGACCCAGACCGACAGCGGGTACACCGAGTCGGAGTTCAACTTCAACGTCGCCCAGTACCTGACCGCCGACCTGCGCGACGAGGGGGCGACGGTCGTGCTGACCCGGACATCCGACGACGGTGTCGGCCCGTGCGTGACCGACCGGGCGGCGATCGGCAACAACGCCCACGCCAGCGCCGCCGTCTCGATCCACGCCGACGGCGGCCCGACCGGGGGCCGGGGCTTTGCCATCCTCGAACCGGTGGCCGACGGGCCGAACGACGCCATCATCGGCCGGTCGCAGACCCTCGGCACCGACCTCCGCAACGCCTTCGCCTCCGGCACCGGCGAGCCGGTGAGCAGCTACGACGGCACCGACGGCATCCAGGCCCGGGACGACCTGGGGGGCACCAACCTCTCCACGGTCCCGAAGGTGTTCGTCGAGTGCGCCAACATGCGCAACGCCGCCGACGCCGCACTCGTCGTTTCCAGCGCCTGGCAGGCCAGAGCCGCCCTGGCGATCGCAAACGGCCTGACGACCTTCCTGTCCGGGTGACTCGCGCGGCCCGCACAAAATGTTCAATGACAAGAAAGCCCGGGAGCCCGCCACCCCAGCGGGATCAGCGTCGGTGCTCAGTACCTGAACCGCTTACGTCCACGCTCCTTTCCGGACAATCGGGCCGTGAACGCACCGCCAACTCAAGGCTCGCATCAAACCGACCGATGCATCGGCTATGAGGTCCTCCGGCCACATGCTCGACAGATCCTCCCGCGACCAGGGCGTGCTGTGGGTTCTCTCGGCCTGGGTCGTCACGGCCGCCGCAGGCGTGCAGGTCTTTACCCTCCAGCGCTGGCAACTGGCCTTCGCGATCCCGACGGCCATCATCGGCGCGGTCGTGCTTGCCGGCTACTTCACCTTCTACCGCCCCTACCGGCGGGCGATGATGAGGTCGTCGGCCCTCCGTTCGGCTC
>DAIQBQ010000073.1:0-1888 GCA_036781065.1 Actinomycetota bacterium | reverse complement strand
AAGCCGATACCGGCGGGCAGCGCTCCACACGATCGCTGGCCTGACACCTTCCTGGCCGGATGATTGACCGCGGGCACCTCCCCGCGGTCTACTCCCAATCCAGCTGACTGAGTCGTGCTGGGTGGAAGTGCCCCATCCCAGTCCGAGCAAATTGCACAATAGGCCATGCTCGTCTATTGCCTCAGAGTCGCCGAAACAGTAACATCTCAGCCCCTGGTCACTTGCTGGGGGTCGGCTGGAGGGTTGGGTTCTCCTTAGCACTGTTCGCCTAGCGCACCTCCGCGTGAGGGTTGCGATCGCTGGCGATCGTAACCGGAAGGGAGCCAGACATGAGGCAGCAGGTCGTCCGCTGGGCCCTGCCCATCGGGGTCATCCTCACCGTCCTCGCCGCGACGGTTCCGCAACTCGCCGAGGCGGCGGGGGGCGGCACTGCGGCGAAGGGCCCGACGGTGCCCCGAACGTACCTGAGCCCGCTGACCCCTGGCCAGATCGCGGCGCTGTCGGCGAACCAGACCCAGAAGGTCATCGTGCTGATGAAGAACCAGTACGCCAATCTCCCCGGGGCCGGGGGCCAGCTGGCCCAGCGGGAGGCGACGCTGGCCTCCGACCAGTCTCCGATCGCCCACGAGCTCGCCAGCCTCCACGCCCCGGCGGTGCACGACTACCAGTTCGTGAACGCCATCGCCGCCACCATCTCGCCGGCCGAGGTCGCCCGGCTCTCCGCCGACCCGGCCGTCCAGGCGGTCGTCCCCGACACCACCGTCCAGGGGCCGTCGGTCTCCGAGTCGGCGGCCAGCATGGCCGCAGCCACCGGCGGCGCCCAAGCGGCTGCAGCCACCCCGGCCCCCGCCGTCCCGCCGGTCGTCACCGGCACGCCGGCCGGCGTCTGCCCGTCCAACCCCAGCTCGCCCATCCTCGAGCCTGAGGCGCTCCAGGTGATGAACGTCAACTTCGGCCCGGGATCGGCACAGCCGGCGGCCAACGACCTCGCCACCGGGGCCGGGGTCAAGGTGGCGGTGTTCCCGGACGGGATCGACCCGACCATCCCCGACTTCACCCGCAACGGCCAGTCGGTGATCTTCGACTACCAGGACTTCAGCGGCGAGGGCGTCAACGGCGTGACCGGGGGCGAGGAGGCCTTCGGCGACGTCAGCTCGATTGCCTCCCAGGCCAACTCCACCTTCGACCTGAGCGGTGAGGTCAACCCGGCCGCCAGCAAGCTGCCGCCCGGCTGCACCATCAGGATCCAGGGCGTCGCCCCGGGCGCCTCGGTGGCAGTGATGAAGGTCTTCGGCAGCTCCAACGCCGCGCTCAATTCGGTGATCCTGCAGGGCATCGACTGGGCGGTGACCCACGACCACGTCGACATCCTCAGCGAGTCGCTGGGCGAGAACCCGATCCCGAACCCGGGCGCTGACCCGATCGCCATCGCCGACGCCGACGCAGTGGCGGCCGGCATCACCGTCGTGGCCAGCACCGGCGATGCCGGTCCCACCAACACGATCAGCTCGCCTGCGAACGGCAACGGGGTCATCGCGGTCGGGGCGTCGACCACGTACCGGGAATACGCGCAGACCACCTCCTACGGCTACCAGTTCGGCAACAACGGCTGGGAGAGCGACAACGTCTCCGACGTCTCCAGCTCCGGGGTCAACGACACCGTGCCGAGCACGATCGACGTGCTGGCGCCCGGGGAGTCCGGCTGGGCCGACTGCTCGACCAACACCACCGAGTTCACCGAGTGTGCCGACCTGTTCAGGGGGCCAGCCCCGCAGCCGATCGTCGCCTTCGGCGGGACCAGCGAGGCGGCGCCGCTGACCGCCGGCGTGGCCGCACTCGTCATCCAGGCCTACCGCAGCTCCCACGGCGGGGCGACGCCGGCGCCGGC
>DAIQBQ010000072.1:0-11417 GCA_036781065.1 Actinomycetota bacterium | reverse complement strand
GGCTGGCGTCGGGGACGGGGCCCCTCCCGGAGCCGTGGCCGGCCGCCGCCCGGCAGCTGTTCGTGCAGCTGCTGGCGGCGGGGCAGCCGGCGATCGGCGTCATCGAGGCGCTCGACCAGCGCGGTCTGTGGGGCCGCCTCCTGCCAGAGTGGAGCGCTATCCGGGCGCTGCCCCCGCAGGGGCCGTACCACCGGTTTACCGTCGACCGGCACCTGCTCGAGGCGGTGGGCCAGGCCGCCCGCCTGGCCGGGGCAGTTGAGCGCCCGGACCTGCTCCTGCTGGCGTCACTGCTCCACGATATCGGGAAGGGCCGGGGGCCCGACCACGCCGCGACCGGTGCGGGGATCGCCGCCGCGATTGCTGCCCGGATGGGCTTCGCGCCGGGAGACGTCGGGACGGTGTCCGCTGCGGTGCAACTCCACCTGCTGTTGCCGCATGTCGCCACCAGCCGTGATCTCGATGATCCGGCCACCGTCGAGCGGGTGGCCGGAGCCGTGGGCTCGACGTCGCTGCTGAGGTTGCTGGCCGCGCTGACCGAGGCGGATTCGCTGGCGACCGGCCCCTCGGCGTGGGGCCACTGGAAGGCCGGGCTGGTCCGGTCCCTGGTCGAGAGGACCGACGCCTACCTGCGCGGGGAGATCCCGGAGGGCGGTGGGTTCCCGTCATCGTGGCAGCTTGGGCGGCTGGCAGCAGGGGGCCGGGTGATCGAGGCGGGCGGCCACGTCCTGACCGTGATGGACGACGACCGGCCGGGCATGTTCAGCCGGGTCGCCGGCGTGCTGGCGATGCATGGTCTCGACGTCCTCGCCGCGGCAGCGTATTCGTCGGAGGACGGGAGGGCGCTGTCGGAGTTCCGGGTCGCCGATCCTCCCGGGGGCGGCGCTGGCGACCAGCGCTGGGCGAAGGTCGTCGGCGATCTCCGGAAGGCGCTCAGCGGCCGGCTCGCGGTGCACGCCCGCGTCCTGAACCGGGCGCGGACCTACGCCCGTTCCCGCCCGGTCGCTCGGGTGGAGGTGGAGCCGGCGGTGACGGTCGACAACAACGCCTCGCAGGAAGCGACGGTGATCGATGTCCATGCCCCGGACGCCGTGGGCACGCTGTACCGGATCACCCGGGCGCTGGCCGACTTCGACATCGACATCCGGCGGGCCCGGGTGCGCACCCTCGGCTCCGAAGTCGTCGACTCGTTCTACGTGCGGGACGCCGCCGGGCAGAAGGTGACCGACGCCGCGCTGCTCCGCGAACTGGAGCGGGCGATCCTGCACAACCTGGCGGAGTAGCTCTAGGCCGGGGAGGCGTTCAGCCCACGTCCATCACGTAGCCCCGGTTGTGCACCCGGCGTACGACGAGGCCGAGCGGAGCGATCCGCTTGCGGAACCGGGAGATCGTAACCCGGAGCGCGTTGGCAGAAAGGTCGCGGCCCGACTGGGCGGCGGCCTCGACGGTCGCCTGGTCGACGACCTCCCCGAAGTTGCCGCTGAGCACCTGGGCAAGCGCTTCCTCCGCCCCGGTCAGCGATACCCAGCTCCCCCGGAAGGTCAACCGCCCGTCGCCCTTGGCCTGCGGAGGCCGGCTGTGGCGCAGCGCCCGGGCCGCCAGCGTGGTGATGCGGACCCGCATATCGGAATCCTCGGCCGGGAGCCGGATCCAGTCCTCGTCGCAGTCGACGGTGTCCGGGGCGGTGGCGTGGGGGGCGACGAGGAGCAGCCGAGGTCGCCCGAGCAGCCGCAGGCGGGGGATGCTGTCTGCCTCCTCCGGCCAGCGGACGATGACGACGTCGGGGACCCGGTCGGTAAGGTCGCCGCCGCCCTCCGGGCGAGGTTGGGCTTGCGGTGTGGTCGGGCTCAACGGCTCCTCACGCTTCTCGTGTTCATGTGCGGCGCTGGGTTGCCTGCTCCCCAGCCCCGCGCCGGGCTGGTTGGGTGGCGCGGGGCTGGGGTGATCCAGGCTGGTTCTGTTCGGGCTAGCCCTCGGGGATGGGCTCGGGGGTGGCCTCGGTGGTGGCCTCCACGGAGGGGATCGACTCGGCCAGCTCCTTCGGGGCGTAGAGCTTGCCCGCTGGAGGCGGCGGTTCGGCGAAGACCTTGCTGCCCCGCATCCGTGGGTTCATCGCCACCCAGATCACGCCGGCGACACACCAGGCGATGACGACGGCGATGGCCTTGAAGGTGTCGGTTGACGTGGTCCCACCCGCCTTGATCGCGAGGTAGACCACCCCCAGGAGCTCGGAGAAGTTCATCAGGATCCCCAATCCGGGGACCACGAAGTGCTTGCCGAAGTGCTTGTCGTGGTGGCTGGCGAAGGCGACGACGCAGATGAAGCAGGACAGGCCGTAGACGAGGAACGTCCCGATGTTTGAGGCCAGCGTGATCTGGGTCAGGTTGTCGACGTTGTGCACGCCGTAGATGCCCAGTGCCGCCGAGAGGACGGTCAGGACCCAGATGCCGCCGTGGGGTGTGGCGTACTTGCCGTGCAGCAGCCCCAGGATGCCGGGCATCTCCTTGTCCTTGCCCATCACGTAGGTGATGCGGACCCCGGTGTTGAGGCAAGCGAGGGTCGTCCCGATCAGCGCCAGCAGCACCGTCGCCGCCATGATCAGCGCGAGCGTCTTGCCGGTGCCGCCGAGCATCGTGTTGCCAATGTGGGTCAGCATGTCGCCGATCGGCGCGCCGCTGACGCCGGCCGCCGGGTAGCCTCCCGCCACGGCGCTGGCGCCGCTCCCGGTCGCCGGGTTGGTGACCGTCGAGACGGCGTAGTTGGAGGCGAAGTACTCGAACAGGTAGCAGATGCCGCCCTGGATCAGCAGGCTGAGCAGGATGCCCCGCCGGATGTCCTTCTCCGGCCGCAGTGCCTCGGCGCCGAGCGCCGTGACCGATTCGAACCCAACCAGCAGCAGGATGGCGATCGTCGATTGGTAGAGCACGTTGACGAACTTGGTCGGCAGGATGATGCTGCCCGGGCTCGACTGCATGTAATGGCCGAGGTGAGGGTGGCTGACCCGGAAGATAATGGCCACGACGCTGAACGCCACCAGCGTGGTGATCTGGATCACGTTGACTAAGATGGCGGCGTTTGTCGAGCCGGAGACGCCCCGGTAGGCGATGTAGCCGCAGACCAGCGCGAAGACGATGGCGATGATGGCCAAGGCACCGTACCCGAGCGTCTTGCCGGTCAGCGTCGTGTAGATGTAACTGACCAGGATGCCGCCGAAGGCCACCATGATGCCGGGATAGATCCAGTAGTAGAGGTGACTGATCCACCCGACGGTGAGTTTCATGAAGCGGGCATACTTCCGGTGCTGTGCCTTGTCCTTGTCGAGCAGCGCCGCCTCGGCGAAGTAGTAGCTGGACCCGGCGCCGGCGTTCGGATAGATGCGGGCGAGCTCGCTGTAGCTGTAGGCGGTGAGGAAGGCCAGTACGAGGGCAAACAGCAGGCCCGCCCACATCATGTTGGCGGTGGACTTCCCCCCGGCCGTCTGCGCCGCCTGGACCTGGAACGTCGTCCACAGGAAAGCCCCCGGCGCGATCAGCGCCATCGCGTTGACCGTCACCCCGGTCAGCGTGAGGCTTCGCTTCATCTCTGTTTCTGTTGTCTCGGCCATCCACCGCTCCCTTCTCCTCGTGGTGCGGTCTGGTCCCCCCGTCACGCACCGACTGCCCACTGTGGAGACCGGCGTCTGCCGACCCGTTGCGAATGTAGGGCCGCGTCATTTCACTCACGTAACCTCTACGTAACGACGCCGTAACGAATTCTTTATAGATCACTTATGACTCTCATAGGCTCTGGACGGGGGCAATGCTTGTGAATCCATTACCCCGTCATTATGTATTCCTTATGTCCTCTGTCGTAAAACGTGCGAAACAGCGTCATGGTCCAAAAGGTGGTTTGGGCGCCAAGGCGGGAGCGTCTGGCGACCGAACGGGGTAGGGTGGACAGCAACTGGGAGTCGACCCAGCTAGAAGGAGTTAAGGCGATGAAGAAGATCCTGGTCTTGCTTGCGATCGTGGGCCTCGTTGCCGGCACGGCTGCATTCCTGAAGACCCGGGGCTCGACGCACTAGTGTCCCGCGAGGTTTGAAGCCACACCTACGTAGAGTGTGGGTCAAGCTTCAAACCTTGCGGTGGGCCGCGTCCGGCCCTGGGTCAGCCGGCTGCGGGTGCGGGACCCTCCTCGGCACCCTCCTCGGCCCCGCCTGAGCGGAGGCGGAAGAAGGCCCAGAAGCCGATGGAGAGCACCGCGAAGACGCCGGCTGCAACCAGCGCCTTCCACATCTGGCCGTGGGGGTCCGTTCCCGCGTCGGCTGCCGGCCGGAGGACGATCAGGACGTAGGCGAAGACCCCGACGAGGTAGGTCAGGACCCACCCGAACATGCTCCAGGACTTGAGCGTGGCTCCCTCCCACTCCCGCAGTGGCAGGAGCCCCACGACCAGGCTCGTCAGCCCGGCGAGGAAGATCCCGCCCAGGGCCGCCTCGGCGGCGACCACCCAGAACCCCGCGTGAGGACTGGCCGCTGCCTTCGACACCGGCTGGCAGACAAACCACGCCGAGAGCGCCACGGCGAGGATGAACAGCGAGGTGACCATCGCCAGCCGACCCTCGACCCTGCCGCGCAGCTCGGCGCTGAAGACGAGCCCCCCGATCACCCCGAAGAGGTAGCCGGGCTGGAGATTGAGCAGCCGGGACACGCCGACCAGGAGGGCGGCGAGTATCAGTGCCCCCGGATGGAGCTCGATCGAGCCCCAGTCCCGGTGGACGCCCCGGTGGTAGGCAACGCCGGGCAGCTCGAAGCCGAGGAACACCACCGCCAGGCTCCCGCACAGGCCCAGGCCGAGCGCCAGCGTCGAGGCATTGAAGCCGAACCGGGGATCGAGCAGGGCGCCGGCCACAGCTCCGGCGGCCAGGAAGCCGACCAGCCCCAGCGCCCGGAGCGCGGGGTGAAGCTGGCGGGGAGCCTCCCTGGCGGCGGGCAGGTGCAGCATGGCCCGGATCTCTCCGTAGTGCTCCTCCAGGGTGGAGTCGAGCAGCTCCCCGGGGAAGGCGACCAGCAGGATCAGGGCGATGGCCCCGAGCATGGAGGCCACCGTGGTCTTCGGAGTGAGGTGGATGTCCGAGGGCCTGGGCAGCGAGGTCATCAGCTCCGAGCGGTGCAGGCCGGCGGAGGTCACCTCGAAGGACGTGGTGACGGCCACGGGGTGCCCGGTGATCCGGCACGAGGTCTCGAACGTGTGGGCACCGTCGGAGGTGTCTCCGGGAACCTCGAGCCCGGTCGCGTCCACGCGTCCCGCCGGGTCGGGGTGCGCCACGCCGATGCGGGAGCCGTCGAGGAAGAAGTAGACCGAGGAGCACCGGTAGCCCGTGCCGGACAGATCGATGCCCACGCCGGGCGGACCCGACGGACTCTTGGCCAGCGAGAGCGCCCGCAGCGTCGGCCCCTTCGGCGGCCCCTTCGGCAGGGCCTTCGGCGGAGGCGGGGCCGCGGGGCGGGGCCGGACGCTGATGCTCACCAGCGCTGGGTGGGAGGCCCCTTGGCGGCTGCTCACCGCGAAGACGAAGCTGTCGGCACCCGAGTAGCCCGCCGCCGGAGTGTAGGTAACGCTCGCGCTGCACGTCGCCGCGGAGCCCGAGCAGGTCACTGGCCCGATCGCCCCCAGGCTGCCGTGGGCGGGGGCGGTGACGACCGAGAAGGCCACGGCCCCCCCACCGGGATCGCCGGCGGCCAGGCTGAGCGTCGTGGACGTGTCCTCCTCGGTAGCGGCCCTGGAGGCATCGGCGACCGGGAGTGCCGGAGGCACCACCCTGAGCGTGAAGGTCTGGGGAGGGCTGGAACTCCCGCCGTCCACCAGGACCAGGGTGATCCTGGCGGTGCCGCTCGCGGCCGCATCCGGGGTGAACGTCAGGTCCCCCGACGGGGAGATGGCCGGGCCTGCCCTCGTCAGGCCGGGGTTGGTGTTGCCGACCACCTGGAAGGCCAGGCCCTGGGAGGAGCCGTCGGCCACCCCCGACGATATGGCCCCGGCCCAGTGCACGAAGCGCTGCGGCCCGGCCGTCGCCACGACGCTGATGTCGCCGCCCCGAGCGAAGGCAGGTGGGTTGTTGACCGGCTCGACGGTGATGGCAACGCTTGCCGGAGGAGAGATCGACAGCCCGTCGCTCGCGGAGAACGTGAAGCCGTCCTCGCCGACGTAGTGCGTGGCCGGCGTGTACACGAGGCTGGAGCCGGCAGCGCTGAGCGTTCCGTGCGCCGGCCCCGTCGCCACCGTGAACCCTGTGAGCGGGCTCCCGTCCCCGGCCGATCCGGTCAGCACGACGTCGACCGGCGTGTCCTCGGGGGTGGTGACCTGCTGCGAGTCGGCCACGACGGGAGCCGCCACCGCCCGGTACCCGCTCAGCGTCGCCGAGGGGGAGGTCTGTGCCGGCGACGACCCGATCGAGGTGCTGAGCGTCCCGGCCCCGCCGGCCCGAACGGTCCGGGCGCCGGTCCAGGTCCCGAGGACGACATTGGCGGAGCTCGGCCCGGGGATCGGCCCGGAGCTGAAGGTGCCCACGCTCTGGAGCAGGCCGCCTCCGAGCGAAGAGAACGCCGCAGCCGGCTCCAGCGCCCCGTCGGTGCGGTTGCGCCCGCAGACGACGAGCGCCTGGTCGACGCCCGCGGTCCCGGTCCGGTTCGCCGCCGGGCAGGCGGCGCCCACGGGAGGCGGCGAGGAAGCGACGACGACGTCAAGCACCTGAAACGAGTAGGCGGTGATGTCGAGGTCTCCCGGAAGGGCCGTCGATGCCGGGGTTAGGTCATTCTTGTTGTCGGATCCATCCAGATCGCCCACCGCTACCCGGAAGCTTCCCGTCTCGTTGGCCGCGGCCTCCCCGGTCGCGGCCACGAGCTGGAATGCCGACGAGCTGGTCCCCGGGGCGAGGTCGCCGGCAGGGGAGCCGGGGTTGTCGTAGCGGCAGCCGTCCTCGTCCACCTCGGCGTTCCACCCCGCCGGGGCCCGCGGGCAGGACACCGCGCTCCACAGCGGCGACGGGGTGTCGATATCGACCGTGTCGATGCCCGGGCCGTCGGAGGGGTTGGTAATGGTGAACGTGAGGGTCGTCCCGCCCGAGTCCCCGAGGAACTGTGCATGCGTGCTCAGCACGGCCAGCGCGGGGGCGGCATGCTCGTGGGCGCCCACGGCCGGCACGACGAGCCCCAGGGCGAGGCTCCCGAGGGCGAGCCAGCGCGCCGGCGGCCGACGGGAGCCGCCTCCCTTCCCCCCGTGCCCCCAGAGCCTGCGAAGCCGTGAACCGCACAAGCTCAACGCAACATCGCCCCCCACCGAGGTCACCGGCCTCGAATACTCAGTTGGTAAGCGTTGAGAGGATAGGCCCGGCCGGGGGCAAAAGTCCAGACCCCTTCGACGCTTCGGGAGAATTTGCCGCCCGCCCGGGGACCGGCGCTGGCCGCGCCGGCCCCAGGCGACCGCAGGGAATAGCGGGGATTCTTAGGCTAGTTGGTCTTCAGCACGGCTCGATTGCACGCATTGTCGTGGCGCATCTAGACTCCGCCCAAACACCTGTTTCGTAGGACGTATCCGGCCCGCAATCACCTGCTTGCCCGACTCCGTGGTCCCCCCCGGGGGGTCCCATGATCGCGGCCAGCGACACGAACGGAGGCTCGCGTGAGAATGACCGACCTGCAGCATTGTGAGGTCCGTCCCGGACTGCTCGTCGAGTGGACGCTCGCTCCGCCGGTCATCGAGGCGGCGGGCAACCTGCCAGCCGACCGCCGGCCCCCGGCGTACAACCAAGAGATGCACATCACGACGGCCCGGTCCGTACTCGACGAGGACGGCGTGGCCGTGCCCACCTGGCTTGCCGTCGCATTCGATATTCCGGGCTTGGTCGACCTGGACGTGCTCCAGGAGGCGCTGCGGGCCTGGACCCTCCGCCACGAGACGCTGCGCAGCGGCTTTCGTTGGGTCGGCGGCGACCTGCGCCGGTTCACACTGGACGCGGCCTCCGTGTCGCTCCGTCGTCAGGTCGTGGGCGCCTTCTCCGACGCCGGGCAACTCGTCCAGCATCTCCAGGACCGCTTCGACGCCGCCGCCTCCGCGCTCCGCTGGCCGAACTTCATCTTCGCCGCGGTCGTGCGGGATGGGGCCACAAGCGTCTACATGGCCTTCGACCACAGCAACATCGATGCCTATTCCGCATACAGGATCCCGGCGGAGGTCCACGGGCTGTACCGGGCAGGCATTGAAGGACATGTGATTGAGCAGGTACCGGTCAGCAGTTACGTTGACTTCTGCGAGATAGAGCGGGAGGCCGCTGACCAGATTGGCGACACACATTCGGCTGTCGCCCGGTGGCGGGAGTTCGTGCACCGCTGTGACGGCAATCTGCCCAACTTCCCGGTCGACCTCGGCCTGGAACCCGGCAGCAGGCTACCCACCCAGACCCTCACGAACGAGAGGCTCGTTGACGCCGAGGACGCTGCCGCGTTCGTGTCGCATTGCCGTCCCCTGGGCGGTCTGGTCGGCGTCCTGGCCGCTACGAGCATCGTTGCCCATAGGGTCGGCGGCCAACGCGTGTTCCGCACGATCGTCCCCTTTCATACAAGGATGAATTCGAAATGGTTGCACTCTGTCGGTTGGTATGTCGGCGGTGTGCCCATCGAGATTCCCGTGTCACAGGCTGCCGAGTTCGGCGATGTCGTTGAGAGAGTCCGGAATGCGCTGCAGGCGGGCAAGGCACTGAGCCGGATCCCCATCCCCCGCATACTCAGCCTGCTCGGCTCGGACTTCCACCCGACGTCGCCGGACCTGTACTCGATCGTCTCCTTCGCCGATGCGAGGGCGGTCCCCGGCTCCGAACGTTGGGCCGAGCTGAAGGCGTACGGCCTGGTGCGGGTGTCGTACGGCGACAAGGTGTGCGTGTGGTTCACCAGGCTCCACGAGGGGCTGCAGGTGGCCACCCGGTACCCCGACACCGACATCGCGCACAAGAACATGCGGCTGTACGTCGAGCAACTGCGGGAACTCATTCTCGCCGTGGCCAGGAACGGCCTGGCCTTGCCGGTGTGGCCGTGACGGTTTGCGCGAGAGCCTCCTCTGGGGACCCGATCGGGCTCCCAGAGGAGGTGGAAGAGATCCTGGACGGGACCGCCTGAGCCCGCAGCTTTCGGGCGAGTGCCGCCTCCTGCTGCACGACAGCTTCGCTCTGGCCAACAGCAAGGTCTCCACCCCGCCTGCGGAGCCAGCCCCCAGCCCCAGGTCCCCACGTCTAACCTGTCCTCCGAGATCGGCAAAGGCATCGGGATAAGCCGCTACGTCGAACAGGCCGGGCGCCTCGGCCTCGGAGTCTTTCAAGTACCCGTCGGGCGTTGGCTGGCCGTCGAGCTGCGGGTCGTGGCCTACGACGGCGTGTTGTTCATCGCCCATCGCGGCGTGCTGGTGGCCACCCGCGCCCAACGCTTCCGGACAGGCACCCACCGCGGCGACCAAGCTGCTCGGCGCCGACTACGACGGGGTGATCGAGCGCGACGGCTGGGCTCCGTACCGCCGCTACACCAGGGCCACCGCCCAGTCCTGGCTGGCCCACCTGCTCCGGCGCTGCTCGGGCTTGATCGAGATCAGAGCCCGGGGCCACTCGACGGTCCCCACGATCCTGAAGGCCTTCCTGACCGAGGCACCGGAACTGCGGGAGCGGCGGGACGCCGGTGACATCACCCCCGAGCAACTGGAAGCGGCCATCGGCGGCCTCGAGGCACGGGTCACCACCCTGCTCGCCCGCCGGGCCACACCGTCGAGAACCGCAAGCTGCTCAAGCACCTGGCCAAGGAGGCTCCGGGGCTGTTCACGTTCCTGCGTCAGGTGGACGTCCAGGCCACCAACTGGCGGGCGGAGCAAGGTGTCCGTCCTGGCGCCGTGAATCGCAAGGTGTGGGGAGGCACCCGCACCGACAACGATGCCCGCACGCATGAGCGGCTCGTCTCCCTCCTCCGGACCAGCGCTCAGCAGGGCCGATGCCATGGCCATCCTGGGAGAGCTCATCCGCTGCCCGGTGCCCAAGGGGGCGTCCCTGCGAATCCTGGCTACCCGGGATCCCTGACCGGGTACCTCTGGGTGGCGACCGGAACGCTTCAAACGTCCCTAATGCTCCGCCGCCAAAGAGACGAGGTTTCTGCAGCCAGCGGCGATAAGCTGGCCGACCGGCGGACAGCCTCAGGCGTGTAGCCGGGAACGCCACCTGAACAGTCCCCAGAGAGAAGGTTCCTGTGTCCGTTCCAATCCCGAACGTCACCCTGAACAACGGTGTCGAGATGCCGGCCCTTGGCTTTGGCGTTTTCCAGATCCCGCCGGAGGACACCGAGCGAGCCGTCAGCGACGCACTCAGCGCCGGCTACCGGCTTCTCGACACCGCCGCGTCCTACCAGAACGAGGAGGCCGTCGGCCGTGCCATCGCCACCAGCGGCATCGCTCGCGAGGAGCTTTTCGTCACCACCAAGCTGTGGGTCCAGGACACCGGCGAGGAGAACACGAGGCAGGCATTCGAGCTGTCGCTGCAGCGTCTCGGCCTCGACTGCCTCGACTTGTACCTCATCCACCAGCCGTACGGGGACTACTACGGATCCTGGCGGGCCATGCAGACCCTGAACCAGCAGGGCATGGCCAGGGCTATCGGGGTCGCGAACTTCTACCCAGACCGGCTCCTGGACCTCATCGAGCACAATGAGATCACCCCGGCGGTCAACCAGATCGAGACTCATCCATTCTTCCAGCGGCGAGGCGACCACGACCTGATGCGTGAGCATGGCGTGCAGCACGAGTCCTGGGGGTCCTTCGCCGAGGGCCGCAACAACCTGTTCTCCCACCCTTACTTGAGCGAGATCGGCGCTGGCCATGGAAAGTCAGTCGCCCAGGTCGTGCTGCGCTGGCTCGTGCAGCGCGACGTCGTCGTCATCCCCAAGTCCGTGCGTCCAGACCGCATGGCACAGAACATCGATGTCTTCGACTTCGCCCTCAGCGATGACGAGATGACCCGCATCGCGGACATGGACACTGGCGCAACTCTCTTCTTCGACCACCGCGACCCGGCCATGGTCAGCGCGATCGGCACGCGCCGCATCCACGACTGACCGGTTCACGCACACCTCGGCCTGTTGCCTTTTGGGAGCGCCGGTTTCCCATCGGTGCAGCTTGCTCTGGATCCCCAGTACCCACTGCTCCGGCTCACCCTGATCCGGGGCCGCCTCGGCAGGCAGTGCGTCACAGCGCGATCGCGGTCACCCACCAGCCACCGATATCGGGCGAACATCGCCTCGCCATGGGCGGCAACGGCTCCATGAACACCGGCAGGGCTCCCGATCAAGGTCCCGCCAGGCCCGCGCCACCGGGGCTCTCCTGCGGATCTCCGGCGGGTATCAAGGGACTGCCGGATCC
>DAIQBQ010000071.1:0-11475 GCA_036781065.1 Actinomycetota bacterium | reverse complement strand
ATGCCACAACTATCTAAATCGGACATAGAGTCAGATCGTCATGCGGTGGATCCAGCCTAAGGCCTTCAAGCGCGACGCGAAGACAGCCGGGTTTCCTGCAGAAACCCGGTTCCACGATATCCGCCCCGCGTTCGCGACAACGCTCCTCGAGCAAGGAGAGCATCCGGCCGTAGCCTCAGCCGTCCTCGGCCACTCATCGCCAGCGTTCACGATGTCGGTCTACCAGCACGTGCTGGACAGCATGGGAGCCCAGGCGCGCAGTCCTGGGAACGGCAGACCGCGGAGGTTGGCGAGGACGGCGCACGGTCGTCTCTCACGGGAGCCTGTCGCTCAGCGGGCCGGGGTGGTAGCGTGGCCGCGTGAAGCCGTTCTGGCCGCGCCGAACAAGGGTCGGCGTTTCCAACGGTTGGCGCCCCACCCAGTCTCCGGTTCCCGAACGGGATTTGGGCAAGCGGGTTTGCGGTGACCCGGACTGCCCGCGTTGCCGGCGGAACCGTAGGGTTCGGCGGCTCACGTTCGGCTTGGGCGGATACGGCGGCTAGGAGCGAGAAACCCCGGACTGCGCGCCCAGGAATAGCAGTGCTGACGGCGACCGGCCTGATGGGTGAATAGCATCGCCAGGTAAAGGGTTGCCCGCAATAGGAACGGTCACCGGACATCTGTGGACCGGGCCTGCGCTCCGGAGCTTATGATTCGGACGATAAGAATCGGCAACGTCTGCTCCGTCGGCAACGTCGCTGACTGTTTCAGCGGAGGCGACCCTTGAGCCGGACGGGGTTCAGGTAGTCAGACTGAATCGCCCCCCACCTTGAGCACGACCCTCCCCAGGACGCCGCCCCCAGCCTTGTCGGTAAAGGCGTCCCGGATGTCGGCGATCACTGAAGTTCGCGTTTTCTGATCACCGAAATTCGCGGTGACGCAGCGTGGCGATCCTCAGGCAGCTCAGTCTAGCCCTCTCCTCCTTCCTCTCGTTCCGGCCGCTGGCGTTGTCGGCGAACCGGGCAGTCCCAAAGAGAGACATCCGTCACAACGTCGCCAGGCACCCTGAAGGGCTGTTACCGGCAACAATAGGCTCACACCTGCTGGCTGAGGTCGAAGCTCGGCTGATCGCCTTTGAGCGGCGCGATGAGCAGACGGCCAGGCCCTTCGAGTGGAAGTTCGCCCGGGCGGACCTCGCCAAGCTCATGCAGCGGCTGGCGGCCAAGGGCCTTGGGCACCATGAGCGAACCCCTGAGAGTCCGTCGCCTGACCGACGAGGAGGGCCAACGGCTGCAGCGCCTGGTACGCCGCGGGGAGGGCAAGGGAAAGGCCAGCGTCGTTCGCTACCGGCGGGCGCTGGTGATCCTCGCCTCGGCGGGCAGCAACACCGTGCCGGTGATCGCCCGGCTGGTGCAGACCTCAGAGGACCGGGTCCGGGAGGTGATTCAAGTTCAACGAGATGGGGCTGGCCTGCCTGGACCCCAAGTGGGCGGGTGGCCGTCCCCGCCTGATCACCTCGACTGACGAGGACCACATCATCAAGACGGCCAAGACCCGCCCCGAGAAGCTGGGGATGCCCTTCACCCACTGGAGCATCCGCAAGCTGGCGGCCTACCTGGCGGCCTACCTGGCGGCCTACCTGGCGACCGACCCGGTGCGCCGGGTGGCCATCGGCCTGGAGCGGCTGCGCCAGCTCCTGGAGCGCCACCAGGTCACCTTCCAGCGCACCAAGACCTGGAAGGAGTCCAACGACCCTCATAAGGAGGCCAAGCTGGACCGGATCGAGGAGGTGCTGACCACCCATCCCGACCGCTGCTTCGCACTCGAGTTCGGACCACTGGCCGTGCACCCGGTCAAGGGGTGCTGCTGGGCGGCGATCAAACACCCGCAACGCCAGCGGGCCAACTACCACAAGACCTGTGGCGTGCGTCAGTTCCACGCCCGCTACTGCTACGCCGAAGACACCCTCTGGGGCGTGGTCCGGGAGCGCAAGTCCAGCGCCAACACGCTGGCGGCCATCCGCTCCTGCCGGGCGGCCCGGCCCGACGGCGGGTTGATCTTCGTGATCCTGGACAAACTGAGCGCCCACAAGAACGCCAAGGTCAAGACCTGGTGCGCCGCCCACAACGTCGAGCTGTGCTTCACCCCCACCTACTCGTCGTGGGCCAACCCGATCGAGTGCCACTTCGGCCCGCTGCGCGACTTTGTGCTGAACAACTCCGACCACCCCAACCACACCGCTCTCACCGGCAGGCTGCACGCCTACCTTCGCTGGCGCAACGCCAACGCCCGGAACCCCAAGATCCTGGAGGCACAGCGCCGGCACCGGGCCAAGCTCCGCTCGGAGAAGGGGCGCCGCTGGGGACGGCCGGCACCACGGGCTGCCTGAACGTTCTCCGAACCGAAGACAACCTCAGCAAAAGCCCTCGGCTGGTCCTGGCCGCCCTCAGGAGGCTGCCCGCGCCCACCCAGCTCCGACTCTCGGTAGCGACCTGCAGGCCGCGAGTCAAGAGCTACTCGGATGTAACTTACGAGACTGGAACACCTGTTCCACCCGCGCAAAAGGTTACTGGTCAAGGCACTAGACGGGCGATCAAAGGCGATAGCGATGCGCCGATGACCCCAACCGGCCACCCTGAGCGCCAGCGCCTCCCCGATCACCTCGCCAGGTCATAGCGGCGCAGCAGCGCCACCACCGGCAACAGCATGTGGGTGCGGCCGCAGGCTCCGCAGATCGAGCGCCGGGGCCTGGTCAGCAAGAACCGTTGTCCTCTTGATCCTCATCGAGAAGGTGCTCGAACTGGGCGTTTAAGCGCCGTGGGGCCCGAGGATGGCCCGCAGGGCCGCCCGCAAAGGTCCCCGCGGCCTCCGGCCGCCCTTGAGTTCGTAGAGAAATTCTTCGCAGGTGCGGCGGGATCAGGCTGTCCGCTCGGGGGGCGGGATCAGCGAAGCTCCAATTGCTCGACGGCCCGGTCGAAGGGTGATGCCGTCGACGAGGAGAATGCCCGGTGGCGGCGGGGCTCTCCCACGGTCTACGAGTGAAGGCTCTTTACGTCAGTCTCAAAAGTGAGAAGCGGGACGTCGTAGAGATTGGGGTTGGGAGACCGCCGCAGCCGAGGTTCGGTGACCTCGACGACCACCATCTCCACCAGGAACTGCACCTCGGCGCTCAGGAGGTGGCTCGTGAAGCCTGTCGCCGAATGGCCCTTCTGGCCCAGCGTGGTGTGAACATGGGGCAGGATCCGGCCCGCCTCTTCGTCGTAGGCGATCGTGCCGCACCCGAGTGCCTCGACGTTCTCCAGATGCACCGCGGACCATACAGGTGCCCGGGGGTCGTTCAGCTTCTCGCAGGTTCCGACGATCTGGGCCTCCCGGAAGCCGGCCAGGAACATAGGAAGATAGCCTTGGACAACCCCGTTGCTGCGACAGAAGTCGTTCAGGGCCTCGAAGAAGTCCTCCCCATCGTCGAAGGCGACGCCGAAGGCCCTCCCAAGGGTGAGTTGATGACTGCGCATGGTGCTCCTATCTCTCACCTGCCGGGGAGCAGGCTCCACGGCCAATCGGCCATTTCCCGCCTGCGGCAGTAGACCACCCCGTCCGCCCGCTGCAAAAGGGACCCGGAACTCCTCGCCCCGGGCTGGGGCTCCCTGGCTGCCTGAGTGAGGCGTTGGGCTGGGGAATGTCGCGTAAGTTCCCGGTCTGGTTCGTACACAGCGTGGTTTGGCACGTAGGAGTCGGAGGATGGACGCCGCGGCTGAGTTCTGAGCGGTGGCGTAGCATTCCCCCATGAGGCGTAGACGCGTCGCTGCGCCGTGGTTGCCGGTCTTCGGCGTCGGCATGCTCGGAGTGGTCATCGGGCACTCCCTGACCTACCTGCTGGCGGTACCGTCCGCAGTTCGCAGCAACCTCCTCGCCATGACGGGACATGCGTACTGGTCCAACGCGGTGTCGGCAGGTTTGTTGGCCGGGCTGGCCGCCCTGGGCGGGGTCGCCATCCGCTCCTTCCGGTCAGGCCGGCGGGGGATCCATCGACACCCTCTCGGCTATGCCGACGGGGTCTGGCGTCTCGCCGTGGTGCAGGTGCTCGTCTTCGGTGCCCTGGAGGTGTGCGAGCGGGCGGCGTCTGGGGTGCCCATGGCCAGCATGTTCCAGGACCACATCTTGCCCATCGGTGTGGCCATCCAGGTCCTCGTTGCGCTCGTCGGCGCCATCGGCCTGGTGTTGTTGGCCCGTGTGGCCCAAGGGTTGGGAGCGCGGTTGTCCGGTCGGCGCCAGACGAGGCGTGGCGTCACCCCCGTTCTGCCCGCTTACTGCCACCGGCCCCGCCTCACTCTTTCCTACGACCCGTGCGGCCCCCGCGGCCCACCGCAGTCGCTCGGTCTCGCCCTTAACTGACCCCGGTCACGCGCCAACTGTCCGGCTTGCCCGGCGGTGTTGGCCGTGGCCATCGTGGCTCGTGTGCCTGGCCCGGGGAAGCCCTGCCGCCGCTCAGCTGACCGCTGAGGGGCCACAGCGCCACAGGGCGTTGCGCCCCAGCGGCCTACCGCCCGCCAGCCGCCCGGTCCGGCTCACCCCGGCGTGACGTTCCTCGCAGTGTTGAGGGCTTAGGCCCGACCGCCGGCCACGTCATTCGGCGTCCGCTTAAAGGAGGACCTCTTGTCAACTCATCGCTCAGCCGCGGCGCGAGCCGCCGCGATTACCACGCCCCGCCGGGAGGCTGGGGTAAGCCTGGCGGGCACGCCAGGTCGCGTTTCTTGCACGGACCAGGGCTCGGTGCCAGCTCACCACCGCGTCCGGGCCCCAGCGGAATCGCCGGACGACTTCCGCCGGCTTGCCTACTCGGCACAGCTCGAGAGTCTGATCGAATCCAGCCTCGAAGAGGTGCGGCGCCTCTGCATCGCGTTGGTCGACCGGCCCAGCGCAGACGACCTGGTCCAGGAAACGTTCCTCCGGGCGATCACCGCCCTGCGGACCTTCCGCGGCGATGCTCCGCCCCGAACGTGGCTGCTGGCCATCGCCCGGTACGTGTGCATGGACGAACTGCGCACTCGGGTCCGACGCAGGGAGCAGGATCGGCGGCTCTTGGCCGCTCACCGGTGCCAGGCTGCGACGGACGTCGCTGAGGAGTCAAGCATCCGAGAGCTCCTCGGTCATCTCGATGCCGATCGGCGGGCCGCATTTGTGCTCACGCAAGTGATCGGGCTGACCTACCCGGAGGCCAGCGCGATCTGCCGTTGCCCGACCGGCACGATTCGTTCCCGGGTGGCGCGAGCACGTCAGGACCTTATGG
Organism: Actinomycetota bacterium; assembly: GCA_036781065.1. GTDB lineage: Bacteria > Actinomycetota > CADDZG01 > JAHWKV01 > JAOPZY01 > DAIQBQ01. Next base: position 6,206 of record DAIQBQ010000071.1, on the reverse strand, counting down.
AACTCATGGCGGGCGGCCAGCCGGGGCGGCCTCGGGGCACGCCGGTCCGCCAACTGGTGGGAACTCTTGCCCAGCCTGGACCGACCACTTGACAGATAACCAACACACGGGGGACTAGCCACCCCCACACCGGGAAAGGGGGCAGGCTTGGCCACGCGGACGCGGCTGCGGAACCTGCTTTCGGGCGGAGCGGCGATGGCCCTCGTCGCCGCGTGCGCCGCCTGCTCCTCGCGCGGAGCGTCAGCCGGGGGCGCCACTCCCACCGGCGCCCCCGGGCCCGTGCGGGTGGCTGTTGCCCGCGCCATATCGAGCCTGAGCCCGACCGGGGCCAGCGAGTACGACCTGGAGACCCTTGGGGTGATCGAGATGCTAGGCCGTCCAAAGCTGGATACCTCAGGGTGGAGCCCAACATTCTCTCGGCCTGGACCCAGTCCGACCCCACCACCTGGAAGCTCACGGTGCGCCCGGGCATCCGGTTCCAAGACGGGCGGTCGGTGGACGCCCAGGCCATCGTCGATGCCATCAACGTCATGAAGGCCAATAACAAAGGGGCGACGGACAGCATTGCCACCGGCACGCTCACGGTGACCGGGCCGATGGAGATCACCTTGGTCACGCCCAAGCCCACCACCGAGGTGCCCTGGGACCTCTCCGACCCGACCCTCTACCCGGTCTTCGATGCGACCGCCTTCGGAGCGGCCGGCAACGACCCGACCAAGCTGCTGGCCGCGGGGATCTACACCGGACCGTGGATTCCCCGCTCCTTCACCCCGAGCGAGCTGACGTTTGCCGCTAACCAGAACTACTGGCAGGGACGCCCGAGTGTCTCCGGGATGGATGTCCAGGTGATCACGGACGTCCAGGCCCGGGTTGCCGCCGTGCAGAACAACGAGATCGACATCGACCTCAACCCGCCCGACAATGCCGCCACCACCTTGGCGAACAGCAGCCAGGACGTCTATCGGGTGGCCACCATGACCTCGGTGAGCACGCTTGGCCTCTTCAACACCACCCTGGCCCCCTTCAACACCGCGCCGATGCGCCGGGCGGTGATCGAGGGCACCGACTTCGCCGAGCTGGCCAAGGTCGCCGGAGGGAATTTCGAGGCGGCCGGTGGCCTGTTCCCGAGCTCCCTCCCCCAGTCGGTGACCACGCAGGTGTACGACCCAACGGCGGCCGGCTCGCTGCTGGACAGCCAGGGATGGACCATGAGTTCCAGCGGTGTCCGGGCCAAGGACGGTCACCCACTCCAGCTCACCTACGTCTACTCGGTTGCCCAGGGGCCGGGAGAGCAGAGCATCGCGGTCGCCTTCAAGGCCTCGCTGGCCAAGGTCGGCATCCAGGTGAACCTGGTGCAGGTGGACAACCCCTACTCCGCAGCCGACCGGGGCCAGAATTGGAACATCGCCGTGGTTGGCACCAACGCCGAGGGCGACGCCGATCCGGTGGACAAGAGCGTCGGTGGGTTTGTGGGCACCGCCAAGCCGTACAACTTCACCGGTGTGAGCGACCCCGCCGTCGATGCCGCCCTCGCCGGGTTGGCCACAACCCTTGATCCCGCGCGGCGGATCACCCTGACGCAGCAATTCGAGAACGCGGTGGCCGCAGGCGGTTACGCCATGAGCCTCGGCTTCACCCGGCTGGACGCCCTGGTGACGCCGCCGTACCGCAACTACCGGGTGCCCTTCGACCCGGGCTACGTCCCCTGGAACATCCAACCGGTCAGGTGACCAGGCGCCTGGCGGCGAGGCTGGCGACCAGGGTGGCCCAGGCACTGGCCACCCTGGTGATGGCCAGCGTGGTCATCTTCGCCCTGCTGGCCGTCGCCCCCGGCGACCCCGCCCAGCAGCTGCTCGCCGCCCGCAACATCTACCAACCGAGCCCGGCGCAGCTGGCGACAGAACGCCACCTGCTGGGCCTGGACCAGCCGCTGCCGCTGCGCTATCTCCATTGGGTGGCCGGGGCGGTCCGGGGCAACCTCGGCACCTCGTTCGCCTCTGGCCAGCCGGTTACCACCGAGCTGGCCAGCCGGCTCCCCGCCACGTTGCGCCTGGCGACCCTTGCGGCGCTGTTCACGGTCGGCCTGGCTCTGGCTGCCGCCCTGACCGCGGCCTGGGCGGAGGGGACCTGGGTGGATGCCGCCCTGCGGGGCGCCGCCTTGAGCGTATGCGCCCTGCCGTCCTTCGTCGCGGGGATGCTGGTGCTGCGCTTCGTCGTTGTCGGCCTCGGGTGGGGCAAGGTGGTGGCGGACGGATCCTGGCACGCCGCCGTCCTCCCGGCGCTGTGCGTGGCACTGCTGCCCGCGGGGCAGCTGTCTCGGCTCCTACGCGCCGGTCTGGTGCGGTTCATGGCAACACCGGCCGCCTTTGTCGCGGCTGCCCGGGGGGCGACCAGGGGGCGGATCCTGCTCGTGCACGCCCTCCCCAACGCAGCCCTTCCCACCCTGGCGGTGCTCGGCGTGACCCTGGCCTACCTGCTGGGCGGCACCGCCGTGATCGAAGCCGTCTTCACCTGGCCCGGCGTGGGCCAGTTCTTGGTGGCGTCGCTCAAGGTGCGTGACCTCCCGGTGCTCCAAGGGTTTACGGTGCTGGCGACGGCCTCATTCGTCACCATCAGCCTGGCGGTCGACGCCGCCAGCGCCCTGATCGACCCGCGGCTGCGAGCGACGGCCTGATGGCCATCCAGACGGCCCTCGGTGGCGAGATCGCCCCCCCGGCGACTGCCCCCGGCGCCCGTGCCTCGCCGGGCAGAGGGTTGGTGGCCCGCCTACTGGCGGATCGGCTGGGCCGGGCTGGGGTGATCCTGGCTGGGGTGGTGCTTGCCGGGGTGATCCTGGGGCCGCTGGTGGTGCGGGCCGACCCCACCGCACTGCATCCTGATCGGGCCCTTGCCCCGCCCTCCCGGGCGCACCCCTTGGGGACCGACGAGTACGGGCGGGACGAACTGGCCCGGTTGATCGACGGGGGCCGTCGATCTCTCGCCGCGGCCGCCGCCATCCTGGGCCTCGGTATGGCGATTGGGATCGCCTTGGGCGTGGCGGCGGGCATGGGCGGGCGCCCGCTGGACGCGCTCGTCGGTCGAGCGATCGATGTCGTTCTGGCTCTCCCCGATCTCGTGGTGGTGCTGGCTGTTCTGGGTGTGCTCGGTCCAGGGTTCGGCAACCTGGTCCTGGCGTTGACCGTCCCCACCGCGGCCTTCGTCGCCCGGCTGGCCCGCGGGTGCGTTCGGGGGGTGGACCGATCGCCGGTGGTCATGGCCGCCCGGTGCGCCGGCGTGGCCCGCAGCCGGATAGCACTCGGGCACGTGGTGCCCGAGGTGGTGGGGCAAATCCTGGTGGTGATGACCATGAACGTCGGCATGGTGCTGGTGGGTATCGCCGGCTTCTCCTTCCTCGGTCTGGGCGTCCAGCAGCCGACGCCCGAATGGGGGGCCATGCTGGCCGATGCCCGGTTGTATATGGGCGGAGCCCCTTGGTTGGTGGCCGCCCCGGCGGCGGCGATCCTGCTGGCGCTCGTGGCTGCCAACCTGATCGCCGACGCCCTGGTGCGGTTGGGCGCAGTGCATGCCTGAGCCCGCGCCGGCGCTGTCGATTGCCGGCCTTGAGCTCACCTACCGAGGGGGCGCTCGTGCCTTGCGCGGCATCAACCTTGACATCGGCGATGGGGAACGCCTCGCCCTGGTCGGCGAGTCGGGGTGTGGCAAGACCTCCATCGTGCGTGCCTGCCTGGGTCTGCTCGCCCCCGGCGCGCAGATCCACGGCTCGGTCCAAGTGGCCGGCACGGAGGTGGTGGGCGCGCCTGGCGCGGTGCTGCGGCGGCTGCGCGGCCTGACGGTAGGCTATGTCCCTCAATCCCCGGCCGGCGCCCTCGATCCCCTCCGTAGCGTAGGACACCATGTGCGGGAGGCGTGGCGGGCCCACCGCCAGCGCCCTCCGGCTGGGGCGGTTCCGGCGCTTCTCGCCCGGCTTGATCTGCCGGACCGGGCGGGCCAGTACCCCCACCAGTGGAGTGGCGGCATGCTCCAGCGCGCCACCATCGCCGCGGCCACCGCCCATCGACCGGTCCTCACAATTGCTGACGAACCAACCTCCGCCCTGGATGCGGAGTTGGCCGGCGGGGTCCTTGAGGCGCTGGTGGAGGCCAGTTCCGCCCTGCTGCTGGTGACCCACGACCTGGCCCTCGCCACCCGGGCCGGCCAGCGGGTGGCCGTGTGCTATGCGGGGCGCATCGTCGAGGAGGGGCCTGCCGACCGGGTGCTGGGCGAGCCGCGCCACCCGTACACCCAGGCGTTGCGGGCGGCCGTACCCGTGCCCGGAGGCGGATTGCCCTCACCCCTGCCGGGCGTGCCACCGCCGGCCTGGGCGCCGGATGCAGGGTGCGCCTTCGCCCCGCGCTGCCCGCGGGCCGTGTCCAGCTGCCGGGTGGAGGTGCCCACCCTCGAGGACGGAGTTGCGTGCCCACGAATCTGATCGAGGGCCCGCCGGGGGAGGTCGCGCTCGCCGAGCTCTGCAACGTCTCACGCCGCTACCGGCGGGGCGGGACCACCGTGACCGCGCTCTGCGGAGCGGATCTGGCTGTGCAGGCCGGCGAGGTGGTGGGCGTCGCCGGGCCCTCCGGGGCCGGCAAATCCACGCTGCTGCGGCTGCTGGCCGGGCTCGAGCGGCCGTCGGCGGGAGAGGTGCGTCTTGGTGGTCTGTGTGTTTGGCCCCAGGGCCAACACGGCCGCCCGCGGCTGCCCCGGCCCGGCTTCGTCATGCCCATCTTCCAGGACCCCGCGGCCAGCCTGGACTACCGCTGGCCGGTCTGGAAACTGATCACCGAGCCGATGGTTCCCGGTTGGCAGGCCTGCTCACGCGCCATCCGCCAGGCTCGGGCCAAGGAGTTGATGGCCAGCGTCAATCTTGACCACATTGACCCCCGAGCCCGGCCCGGGGAACTATCCGTCGGGCAGTGCCAGCGTCTCGCCGTCCTGCGAGCAGTCTGTGCCCACCCGGCTTTGATGGTTGCCGATGAACCGACTTCGGCCCTGGACGTGGTGACCGCCGCCGGGACGCTGCGCGAGCTGTGCGCCGCGGCCTCCCCTACCACCGCGGTGGTGATCGTCAGCCACGACAAGGCCTTGCTGGCCGCGGTTGCCACGCGGCTGGTGGCGGTGCGGCTCGGGGGCGTGGTGGAGGTGCAGGCGTGAGGCCGATTCCCGTCCTGTTCCACGTCGGCCCCCTGGTCATCCGCACCTGTGGGATCGGCCTGGCGGTGACGTTCTGGCTGGCTTACCGCGCCTTTGGCCGGCGCCTGGTGCGTGCGGGTACCCTGCGGGCCGGCTGGCCGGCACCATGGCCTGGGTGGTGGCGAGGCCAAGCCTCCCGCCAGCGCACATTCGACGGGGGAACCGCCCCATGGTTTCGCCACCCTGGTGAATCACTGGGCACGCTGACCCGCAACCGGATCGTGCTGGCTGACAGGGACCAGCTTCGACAAGCTCTTCACCCCGACCGGCACCCATCGCCAGGCCTTCGAGCTGATCGACGCCGCCATCCCGGTCGTGCTCAAGTGACCTGCAGACAGAACGGAGTCCGCCTCAAAACACAAGGGGGCCGGGCCAGCCCGGGGTTGTGGGTGACCACCAGCAGGGTGCAACCCGCTCCTCCCGAAGCGTTTCGAGCAGCCGGAAGACCTCGACGGAGGTCTCGGCGTCGAGGTTGCCCGTCGGCTCGTCGGCCAGCACGAGGCGGGGCCCGTTGACCAGCGCCCGGGCCATGGCCACCCGCTGGCGCTCTCCCCCGGAGAGGGCTCCGGGCCGGTGGTCAGCCCGAGGCGCCATGCTGACCGCGGCCAGGAGCTCGTTGGCCCGGGCACGCCGCCGGGTCGGCCTCTCTCCCGCCAGAACCGCCGCCAGCTCGACCTTCTCCCGAGCGGTCAGGGCGTCGAGCAGCCCGAAGTGTTAGAAGACGAAGCCCACCGTCAGGCGGCGGTAGACCGCCAGCTCGTCCCCGTCGAGGGCGGCGACGTCCTGGGCCCCCACGATCAAGGTCCCGGACTGGACGCGCTCCAAGCCGCCGATCAGCGCCAAGAGCGTGGTCATTCCGGCTCCCGAGGCGCCGACCAGGGCCGCGTACCCGCCGGCCGGAACGCGGAAGGTGACGTCCTCCAGGACCGGCACGTCGCCGGCGGGGCAACGCTCCGAACGAGCCTGTTCCTATTATCATC
>DAIQBQ010000070.1:0-11496 GCA_036781065.1 Actinomycetota bacterium | reverse complement strand
TCACCGGCGACCCGTCGGGCGACTGGCTGTACCGGGCGCTGCACGCCACCGGGTTCGCCAGCCAGCCGGCCGCGACCGGCCCCGACGACGGCCTCACGCTGACCGACTGTTTCATCACCGCGGTCGTCCGCTGCGCCCCGCCGGACAACAAGCCGACCCCGCCCGAGCGGGACCGCTGCCTCCCCTACCTCGGCGCCGAGCTCCGGGAGCTGGCGTCGGTCCGGGTCATCCTTGCTCTCGGCGGGTTCGCCTGGGACGGGGTGCTGCGGGCGTTGCGAGCCGCCGGGCACGAGCTGGAGACCCCGCGGCCCCGGTTCGGCCACGGCGCGCAGCTGGAGGTTGGCCGCTACCAGCTCGTCGGCTCCTACCACCCCAGCCAGCGGAACACCGCGACGAAACTGCTGACCGAGCAGGCCCTGGAGGAGGTGTTCCGGACCGCCCGGTCGCTGCTCTAGTTTTCAGGCCGCAATGCCGGTCGCTACGCTTTTGTGAGTAAAAACGGTCATATATGCGCGGTTTTTGCACACAAAAAGATCTGGAAGGCGAACTAGGTCGCCGCCTCCACCGGGTCGAGGGCCGGTCTTGGGCCGGAGGAGGCACTGTCCCACCAACCGCCGGCCACTCCGGCCTGGATGGCCGCTCCCCGGGCGGCGGCGTACCCGGACCGGGCGACCAGCAGGGGCATCCGGACCGCTCGGCGCTTGGCTCGGAGCCAGGGACGGCTTACCGCTCCGCCGCCGATCACCAGCAACCGCCGGCCCTCCACCACGGTTGCGACCCGCTCAGCCGCCTCGGCGGTGCGGGCGGCGAGTGCCTCCAGCAAGCCGAGCCAGATCTCGCCCGGCGGGGCTCCGGGCAGGGCGCTGGCCGGATCGGCGGGGCGACCTGCGGCCTGCTCGATGAGCTGCGCCAGCCAATCGTCGATCCCCGCCGGCTGCGCCGCCCCTGCCGGCTGCGCCGCCGTGCCCGCCAGCGCATCCAGTGCGGCGAGCGAGCGGCCCAGCGCCCCGGCGGCGGCGGCCAGGACCAGGCCGGCCCGGGTCGCCCCGGTCATCCCCGCCCAACTCGCCCCGCCTGGGGCCACAGAAGCCGCCACCCGGAGCTCCAGCGCCTTGGCCATGTCCGGCAGCACCGGGGATGTCCCGACCACCGTCTCCGCCGTTCCCACCGAGTTCACCAGGTCGCCCGGTCGGGCACCGGCCCCGAGCATCCCGGCCAGGTGGTCGTGGCCCGCCAGCGTCACCGGGATCCCGGCGGGGAGGCCCCGGCCGGACCGGGTCCTGCCCATGACCGAGCCCGCCGCCAGCACCGGGGCGAACACCGCGGTGCTGAACCCCGCTGCCCGGGCGACCTCCTCCAGCCACCGCCGCTCGACGACGTCGTAGCAGCCGGTTCGTGAGGCCAGGGAATGCTCGGTCGCCGCCTCCCCGGTCAGCTCGTGCAGGCACAGCTCGGGGGCGCCGAGCCACCGGGCGACCGGGCCGATCCCGTGGCCGACCAGCCAGCCGAGCTTGGCGATCGTCGACACCGGACGCGGCCGCTGGCCAGTGCGGAGCCCGAGGGCATCGCCGAAGACCGACTGCAGATGCTCGGCGACGTCCGTGCCCCGAGGGTCGTGCCAGGCGACGATCGGGGCAAGCGGGCGCCCGTAGGCGTCGAGCGGGGCACCGCACTCGGCCATCCCGGCGATGCCGACGCTCGTGACCCGCCGTATACCCGGCTCCAGTGATGCCGCCAGGCCGGAAACCGTTGCCAGCAAAGCGTCCACGGCCATCTCGGTGCACCCGCCGGCGGAGCGGAACGGGGTGGGAGCGGTCGCCGCGCCGACCTCAGAACCGCTTCCGTCAACGAGCACCGCCTTGCACCGGCTGGTGCCCAGGTCGAGCCCGAGCAGGAGGTCGTCCATTACCGGCGTCATTTAAGCCGGTACCCTTGCCCGGTGGCCGGGCCCGGGGACCCATTCGAGGAGACGCAGGCTGCCATCTCCCTGCTCCGGGCGGAGCTGGGCATTGACTTCGTGCTCGCCCGGCGCCTGATCCGTGCCCTCCTCGACGATTCAGCGGTCCAGTCCGCCAACACGCTGGTCGAGTCCACCGGCATCCCCTACCGCCGGGTCCTGGAGCTGCTGAGGGCACTCGGCATTGAGGCGGTGAACGGCCTCGTCGAGGTGGCCCCCGACCGCCGCCGTGCGCTCGGCGCGGCGGTGATGGACGCGCCTCGGGCAGACCCGCCCACCCAGCTCCGGCCGTCGCCGGACCCGATGAGCGTCATCGAAGCCCTTGCCGCCGGGCTCCCGCCCGCTGCGGGGGACCTGGACCACGTTGCGGCCACGCCGCAGACCATCATGCGGCGGGCCGATTACCTGCGGGCGACGTACGAGTTGGCGGGCGCCCGCGTCGTCTGCCTGGGCGACCACGACCTGATGTCGGTGGCAACCGCCCTGGTCGCACCGGCGGCGGCGGTCAGCGTCGTCGACATCGACGAGCGGATCCTCCGCTACCTCGGCGTGGCGAGCGATCGCCTCGAGCTCGGCCTGCGGCTGCACTCCGGCGACCTGCGGCTGGGCCTGCCGAGGTCACTGCGCGGGAGCGCAGACCTCGTCTTTGCCGACCCGCCCTACACCGAGGAGGGCATCGCCCTCTTCGTAGACCGGGGGATCGAGGCGCTGGCCGAGCGGCCCGGAGCCAGGGTTGTCTTCTGCTACGGCGCCAACGACCGGGGGGCCGGGCAGCTGCTCGCCATCCAGGGTTTGCTGCACCGCCGGCACCTCGTGCTCGAGGCGGTGCTGCCCGGTTTCAACCGCTACCGCGGCGCCCACGCGATCGGCGCGACGAGCACCCTCTGGGTGTGCCGGCCGACCCGGCGCACCCGGCCGGCGGTCGCCAGCGAGCGCGCCGCCCGGCGGGCCGAAGGTCGCATCTATTCACGTGGGGGCGCCAGCAGGCAGAGCGGCAGCCCAGGCCTCGACCCTTCGGTGCTTCAGCTGGTGGCCGGCGAAACCGGGGCTGGGCCGGTCCTAACCGTGGGGGAGGGCCTTGAGCTCGGCCCGCAGGCGACCTATCAACCCCTCGCCGACCTGCTCGACGCGGCCACCGAGCTCCCCCACCCCGGCGCCGCCCACCCTGCCGCGCCGACCGTGGCCGTCAATCTCCATCCGTTCTACGGCGACTCGCTGCTGCGGGTGCTCCTGGCCGCGCCGCCGGAGTGCCGGCTCGTCATCGTTGCCCCCCGGCGCTCCCTCGCCGCGATCAACGACGAGCGAAGGCGCCTGGTCGAGGCACGGTGGCGGCTGGGCGCGCCCAGCACGGGGGACCCGGCGGTGCTGGTCGCCGAACCGGTGGCCGCCGGCCAGCTAGGCCCCGCCGCCTCCCTCCTGCGCTACCTCCAGGAGCACCAGGCGGCCCTGCTGCGCAACGCCTGGCGGGAGGGGTTGGTCCAGCTGGCCTCCCGCCAGGCGTCACCGATCACGAAGAACCAGGCCCGGGCACTGATCGCCGCCACGTCGATGCGCCCCGCCGAGCTCGATGCTCACCTGCTCGAGCTGCCGGCGGACCGCCTCGCCCATCTGGTCGGGGAGGTCGAGGCGGTCGCCGGGCAACTCGGTCTTACTCCGCCGCCGGAAGGGACGGAAGGGTGATCGTCGCCGTCCGCTGCTCGGTGCCCCGCAGGACGGTGAGCTCGAGCGCCGATCCGGGCGCCATCGACTCCATCACCTTCCACAGCTCCTCGACGCCGGCGATGTCGCTGCCGCCGGCCTTGATGATGTAGTCACCCTGCTGGAGGCCGCCGCCCTCGGCGGCGCTGCCCTCCTCGACCAGCCGCACCAGCAGGCCGTCCTGGGCCGGCAGGCCAACCGCCTGCCGGATCCGGCGAGCCGCCCGCCCGGGGATAATCCCGATCCCGAGGTGTGGCCGGTAGGGCGCCTCGCCCCGGCCGAGCGCCTCAACCCGGCGCGCCAGGTCAGCGTCAGCCGGCAGCGCCAGGTAGAAACCCTCGCCGGCCCGGTTGGTGTTGAGGGCGAGGAGCTTCCCGGCGGCGTTCACGACCGGCCCGCCCGAGGACCCGTGCGCCATCGGCGCGGTGTGCTCCATGCTGCCGGCGATCCTGCGCCCCCGCGGCCCCCGGAACCCGCGCCCGACCGACGACACCTGCCCGGCAGTCACCCGGAGCCCCCGGCCTCCCCGGTTGGAGAGGGCGAAGACCACGGTGCCGACCACGGCGGCCGCGGTGTCCTCGGCCCAGCCGAGCGCCGGGGCCGACCCGGTGTCGACCGTGACCACCGCCAGGTCGCCATCGAGGTCGGTACCAGCGACCGTCCCGGTCTCGGCCCGGCCGTCGGCGAAGACGACCGTCACCTCGTCGCCGCGTACGTTGTGGGCGTTGGTCAAGACCTTGCCCTCGTCGATGACGATCCCGGAGCCGGTGCCCCAGCCGCCACCGATCCCGACCACCGACGGGCCGGCCGCCTGGGCGACCGCCGCCGTGGCTGCTGCAATCTCATCCAGTGCTCCCATCGACCCAGCCTCCTAACTAGTGACTTGCAATTTACAAGTCAGTATGCCACGGGCTGGGCCAGCGGGCGCAGCGAAGCCCACGGGTACCATTGCGCCATGAGTGCCTCCCGCCGGGGATCAAGCCCCGCAGACGGCACCGAGCTGGCCGCCGAGCTGGCCGGCGAGCTGACCGCCGAACCGGTGGCCAGCCCGCTGAGCTCGGCGGTGGCCCGGGTCGGCGACCGCTGGACGTTGCTGCTGATCGAGGCCCTGCTGGCCGGGCCAAAGCGGTTCAACGACCTCGCCGAGGCGGTCCCCGGCATCGCCCCGAATATCCTGTCGCAGCGGTTGAAGGCGCTGGAGCGGGACTTCCTGGTCAGCTCGGAGCCGTACTCGGAGCGGCCGCCACGCTTTGCCTACCGGCTGACCGATGAGGGCGCCGACCTGGCCGGGGCGCTCCGGCTGCTCGGCGACTGGGGGGCCCGCCACCAGGCCGGCCCACCGCCCCGGCATTCGGTGTGCGGGACGCCGATCGAGCCCCGCTGGTACTGCCCGACCTGCGACGTGACCGTGGACGAGGCCGAGCCGGAGATCCGCTTCATCTAAAGCCAGGCCGGACCGGCATGCCGGAGCCCGCAGTGGATTGCTCTTTCCCCGCGGCCTGCCGCGCCGCCAGCGAGGCCGCCGGGTAGGGTGTGGCCGGACACGCCGACAGGAGCAGAGATGGACATCGAGGACTTCTACGACGGGGACCCACGGCGCCGCCGCGGGGAAGACCACAGCTACGGGCTGAACTGGAGCGACGCCGCCCAGCCGAACCGGCGCTGCGACCTCTACTGGAACGATGGCACGGGCGAGCTCTACCTGATGAGCAAGCCGGTCCCCAACCCGATCGTCGGCTGGGTCGGCGTGGCCCTGGTCGACGACTGGCGGGAGCTGGAGACGGTCGAGCATCGCATCGTCGCCGAGGCCGAGCACCTGATCCACCCCCGGCATATCAAGGCCAAGACAGGCGAGGCCTCGCCCCGCCACTCCAAGGAGCACCTGACCGAGGAGCTGACCGTACAAATCCTGGGAACGATCGACAATGAAGACGGGGTCGATCGGACCCTCGACGGCTGGCAACAGGCGATGGACGAACCCGACAGCGTGAGCTGGATTCGCTCCCGGCTTACGGACGAGAACGAGGAGGAGGTGCAGGCGTGAGTCCCAGCAGCTGGGAGGAGATGGTGGCCGAGGCGCGCACCCGGGTGCACGAGATCGACCCGACGGAGGCCAAGGAGCTTGCCGACAGCAAGGGAGCGATCATCGTGGACGTCCGGGAGCCGCACGAGTGGGACGACGCCCACATCCCCGGAGCCATCCTGGTGCCGCTCGGTCAGCTGCAAGCGGCTGCCGACCCCGGCTCGCCCACCGCGGAGGCCCGCCTGACCGACCACAAGGACACGCCGATCGTGGCCCACTGCGAAACCGGCAAGCGCTCGCTGGTCGGGGCGGACATCCTCATGAAGCTCGGCTACTCGAACGTGTCGTCGATGACCGGCGGCATCCTGTTCTGGGCGCGCAAGGGCTACCCGATCGACTGAGCGTGGTGCGGCTGGCGGGGCGGGCACTACGGGACGACGGCTGGCCCCCCGACCTCCTGATACTCGGTGCGCACCCAGGCGTCGCGCTCGTAGACCAGCGTTGTCACCGAGCCGCGGGTGCACGGAACCCCGCCCGTCCATGGCCGGAGCGGCTTGCCCTCGGTCGCCAGCCGGGCGACCTGGATCGGGGTCATGTGGGAGACCGCGACGATCTCCTGCTCCGGGTGGGCAATCCGGATCGCCTCCAACGCCCGAACCATCCTGGCGGCGACGCTACGATAAGGCTCGCCCCAGCTCGGCCGTAGCGGGTTGATGAAGTACCGGAGGTTGCGCACTTTGTACAGGACGCGCCGGTCTGCGGGTTGGCCCTGCAGGTACGACAGGACCTCGATGATCTCCTGGTTCGTCGTCACGGCGAGGCCGTGCTGGCTGGCGATGGGCTCGGCGGTCTGCACCGCCCGTTCCATCGGGCTCGAGTAGACCGCCGCCAGGTCGTGGGAGGCGAAGTGGTCGCCCAGCAGCTGTGCCCGCTGGCGCCCCGCTTCGGAAAGCGGGAACCCGTCGAGGAGTCCGTACCAGACGTTTTCAGGGTTCTCGACTTCGCAATGGCGGACGAGGTGGATGCGGGTGGCCACGGGGGGACAGGGTAGCGTGCTGGCTCTGGTCGGCGGTGCAGAGTGGACGGCTCCGGCCGCCGCCCTCGACGCCTGGTTGCTGGAGCAGTCCGGATCGCATTCTGTGACGGTCCTCCCCACCGCGAACCGGGCGCACCCGGACCTGGCGGTCGCCACCGCCCGGCGCCATTTCGCCGCGCTCGGTGGGGATGTGGTCGAGGCAGCAATCCGGACCCGGGCGCACGCCGAGCAGCCGTCCTGGCGGGAGCGGCTCGGTTCGGCTCCGTTTCTCTACCTGGCGGGCGGCGACCCGGGTCACCTGGCCACCGTGCTCGCCGGGACCCCGGCCTGGGCGGGTGTCCTCGACGCGGTCGGCGCCGGGGCCGTTGTCGCCGGATCGAGCGCCGGGGCGATGGTGTTCGGTTCGCGGATGATCCGTCCTGGGGCCGGGGGGACCGAGCCCGGGCTGGGGCTGCTGCCGGGGGTTGTGGTCCTGCCCCACTTCGAGCGGTGGCCGGCGCAGTTGGCGCAGGTCGCCGATGCACTGGCAGCCGGAGTGGCCGGCACCGATGACGTTTGGGTCCGGGTGCTGGGCATCGACGAGTGCACCGGCCTGGTGCTCGCTTCGCCGGGCGACTTGGAGGGCGGCAGCTGCCGGGTGCTGGGGGCTGGGTCGGTCAGCTGTCTGAGGCAGGCCGCCGGGCCGCCGCACGCGCAGCCGCACGCGCAGCCGGGGCCGGCGCTGGTGCCGGCCTGGGTCGTCCACGCCCCCGCCGAGGTTGACGGCTGCCTGGCAGGGCGGCCGTGAGCGAGGCGCTGTCCTGGGCGGGCAAGACCGTCCTGGTGACGGGTGCTTCGAGCGGCATCGGTAGGGAGGTGGCCGTAACCTTTGCCGCCCGGGGCGCAACGGTCTTCGTCGTCGCCCGGCGGGCGGAACCGTTGAAGCTGCTGATCGAGGACCTCGGCGGTGACCCCCATGCCGCCTTTGTCTGCGACATCTCCGACCTGGCGCAGGTGCGGGACCTCGCCGAGCTGGTCGCCGAACGCGCCGGTCATCTCGACGTGCTGGTCAACAACGCCGGCGTCCGCTCGGCCGGGCCGCTCAGCATGGCGACCTCGGAGGGCATGGAGCAGGTGATCCGCACCAACCTGCTCGGGCCGATCTACTGCACCCGGGAGTTGCTCCCGTTGCTGCGGGCCGCCCCGGTGGGCCGGCGGACGCCGGCGGTGGTCACGGTCGCCTCGATCGCCGGGCGGATCGCCATCCCGCGCTCGGCTGACTACACGGCGTCGAAGTTCGGCGTCGTCGGGCTGACCGAGGCGCTATGGCACGACCTCCCAGCAGTGGGCATCCGGGTGATGATGATCAACCCGGGCCCGGTCGACACCGAGGGCTTCCCGATGACCCGGGTGAAGGCGATCCCCGGGCTGGCCTGGGCGGTCATGGACCCGCCCCGGGTGGCGAGGGCGCTGGTGCGCGGGATCGAGCGGGGTGCCTACGAGGTGCGGGTGCAGTGGTGGTTCCACCCGGTCTATTCAGCGACGGTCCTGGCCGGGCCGGCCCGCCGCCGGATTGCCGCCCGGCTCGCCCGGGAGATTCCGCTCGACTTCTAACGGAGCCCCGCGAGGTTTGAAGCCACACCTACACAGAGTGTGGGCCAGGCTTCAAACCTTGCCCAGGGCTTAGTGGGGGACGGCCGTCGAGAAGGCCCGGGCTTCGTCCGGGCCGCGGGCATAACGCCGGAAGACGGCGTTGGCGGTGAAGCTCGCCCGGGTGATCAGCTCCTCGCTACCAGCCGGGTGCAGGTTGTACGCCCAGCCCTCGTCGGAGACCTCCACGACGCCGAACCCGAACGGCCACTCCTTGGGGCAGGGCACCTCCAGGACCGGGGCGCCGGCGAGGTGGGTGAGGGCGCAGCGATGGGTGTGCCCGACGATGACGCCCCAGGCACGCACGCGGAGGACGAGCTCCTCCAGCACGCGGGTGGATGCCTCGTCCAGGCCGAAGACGAGTGCCGGGAAGCCGAGGTAGGGGTACGGGGGGTGGTGCAGGACGATGAAGGTCGGAATGTCCTCGTACTCCCGCTCGGCCGCCCAGCTGGCGACCTCCGCTGAGAAAGTGCCGCCGGGGATCGACTCCTTGGGGTCGGTGGTGAAGGTCCCGGTCAGCAGGTCGAAGGGAGGGAACGGCGACTCCCTCGGGTCGGCCGAGTTCAGCACGATCAGCCGCACCCGCTCCGAGCGGAACTCCTGGCAGGGCTCGGCCCCGAACACGCGGCGGAACCGCTCCAGTCCTACCGCGGCCGGGGTGCCGCCACCCCACATGTCGTGGTTGCCGAGCGTCACGGTCCACGGAGCATCCAGCTTCTCCAGGCCAGCCCGGACCTGTTGGAAGAAGTCCTCCCGGCCGTTCTGGGTGAGGTCACCGACCGAAACCGTGAAATCGACGGCGTGGTCGTTGATGGCCTCGATCGTCGGCAGGAAAAAGCTGTCGCCCTTGGCGCTGCCCACGTGGGGGTCGCCGATCACGCCGAACCGCGTGTGGACTGTCCCCGGCGCGGTCGCCACCGGGACCTCAGGCCACTCAGGCGGCGGCGGCATCGGGATGCCGTCGCGGTTCAACGCCTCCTCGACCTCTTTGGCATCCTCTGTCCCCAGGTCAACCAGCCGGGCCCAGTAGCCCTTGGGCAGGATCGCCTCGCTGTGCAGGTCGACGTAGGCCCCGATCCGCTGCAGGAAGAAGCCGCCCATCGCCCCGGTCTCGGTGGCCGCCCCGGCAACCTGCGCCATCCATTGGGCGTGCCCCGACGACAATTCGGTCCGCAGGCCGACGCCGAGCTCGGCGCACCCGGTGGCGAGAATGTGAGCTCGGCCGGCCGATCGGGCCGACGCGGCGGTGTGTCCCCGCATCCCCAGGACCATCGACCGGGCGGCCTCGGTTATCCAGAGGGAGAGTGCGAGCTCTTCCTCGAATGTCACCGGATCACGCTACCACGCAGTCCCCGCTCGCCCACCGGCAGGGCCGAGGGGGCCGCCCCGACGACAATTCGGTCCTCAGGCGGATGCGGGCCTGGACGCGCCCCGTGGCCTCACCGGGCCCTCAGCCCGCGCGGCACCCTCCTGGGCCCATCGGCACCAAGGTCGAGTGACAGCTGCTCGTCGCCTCCTGCCTCGTTAGCTCCGCCATCCCCGGCCTCCCCGGCCGGCGGGAGATTGGCGGCCACGTCCGGGGGCGGGCCCGGACTGGCGCGACTGCCCCCGCTGGTTCTCTTTCCAATGACACCGCTGCGGCGACGGAGCTCACCCACCTGCGCCGCGATCCGCTCGCTGACCTCCTTCCTGGCGTAGGAGCGCCGGTAGTTCTTCTCGTAGTCCGGGACCAGTCCCGGGTAGCTGGCCTCCAGCCACGGCCAGAACTCCTCCTTCACTCCCGGCCTCAGGTGCAGGGTGATCGGGGTGATGTGGGTGGCGCCGGCGTCGGCGGCGGCCTTGACGGTTGCCGCCAGCTGCTCTGGGTGATCGGAGATCCCGGGGAGGATCGGGGCCATGAGTACCCCGGTCGGGATGCCGGCGTCGTTGAGCATGCGCACCATCTCCAGCCGCTTCATCGGGTGCGGCGTGCCCGGCTCGGCCTTGCGCCAGACCGCCTCGTCGACGGTGCCGACCGACAGGTTCGCCGACACCTCGGTGACCGCCGCCCCCTCGGCCAGCAGGTCGATATCCCGCTGGATCAACGTGCCCTTGGTGAGGATCGAGTACGGGTTCCGGGCGGCGTTGAGCTCGGTGAGGATGCCGCGCATCAGCCGGTAGTGGCCCTCCGCCCGCTGGTACGGGTCGGTGTTGGTCCCCATCGCGATGAGCTGGCCCTTCCAGGCCGGCCGCCTCAGTTCCCGGCGCAGCAGGTCAGCTGCGTTGACCTTGACCACGATCCGGGTCTCGAAGTCCTTGCCCCCGTTGAAGTCGAGGTAGGTGTGGGTCGGCCTGGCAAAGCAGTTGTGGCTGACCACCCCGTCGGCGATGAAGTTGCCGCTGCCGGTGGTGATGTCGTACATCGCCAGCTCCCGCCCAATCGGCTCGATCGCCACCACCTCCAGCCCGGGTCCGGTCGGCACCGGCTCCCGCTCGATCGCCCCGATCCGGCTGACCGCCGGATCGACCGCCCGCACCAGGGCGAGCCGTTCGCTGATGCCCCGGCCGAAGTCGACCGCGCGGCCGTCCGGATCGCGTTCGTACGAGAGCCCGAAGCGGTCCAGCGAGTGGCAGGCCCAGTCGAGCAGCACCGGATCTCCGCTCCGCAGCCGCAGCCGATTCGGGCTGGCTGATTGGGCATCGACGACCCCGCCGAGGAACCCGGCGCACCAGCTACGCGAGTCCGGTTCCACGCTGAGGCCCGACGCCAGGCCCGCCGGTGCAACGGTCCGGCCATTGCCCCCTGAACCTGCTGCCTCTGCGCCCGCCAACTGGCAGGCGATGCCCAGGGTTTCCAGGAACCGGCGGCCTCGCCGGAGCCCTTCCAGGTTGACCACGCCGTCGACTCCGCGGTGGCCCCCGGCCTTCATAAGGCCGAACAGGTAGCCCCGCTGGTAGTCGCTGTCACGGGTGTCGGGCGCCCAGGCCGATGCCTGGCCCGTACCCATCAGGCGGTCGCCCGCCGATAGCGCGGGCCGCCGGTGCGCTCTGGGACATCGCCCGCGATGAGATCCGCCAGTCCAAGCCATCCGAGCAAGCAGGCGCCGACGCGCCCGGCGTGGCACTCTCCGCGCAGCGTGACGACCGGCACGCGGAAGAGGCGCCGCGCGAGGC
>DAIQBQ010000069.1:0-11589 GCA_036781065.1 Actinomycetota bacterium | reverse complement strand
CGATGTCGCCCACCTTGTCCGGCGACTTGAACCGCCGCGCCCAGGCGTTGGCGGCGCTGGTTTCGCGCAGCCAGAGGGCGTCGTCGAAGTCGAACACCAACGGAACCCGTCGCTCGAGCAACCGCTCGAGCAGCGCCGGGCCAAACGGGAAGGCTTCGCGGTAGATCACGGCGACGTCGGCGCGGGCAGCGGTGACGGCCTGCACCAGGCGGCGGCCCAGGGCGGCGGCGGTCTGGGCCCCCTTGCGGCCAATGCCCCCCGGCTCGTACAGGTGCCGGTAGGCATCGGGGCTGAACAGCGGGAGGATCGTGGCGTCCAGCGCACCCGGCGCCAGCAGGCTCAGCCACTGCTCGATGCGGTAGCGCTGGCCGGGCGCCAGCCCGGTCGGGTAGGGCATGAGGAAGGCGGCGCGCATACAGGATCAGTGGCGCACGCTGACGGCCCGCTTGCGCAAGCCGTTGGCCTTGCGGATCACCACCAGGCCGTCGTGAAACTCGACGGAGTCGAGCCAGCGGGCGATCAGCGGTACCGTCAGCTCCCGGCCACCGGCCTCGCTGCCCGGCCGGAAGTCGGGCTCCAGGGCGGCGTGGTCGTGGTACTGGGCGTGGAGCAGGTCAACCAGCCCCTTGGCCACCTCGACGAATGACGGCCTGGCATCCCGGTAGTGGTGCCAGTAGCTGGTCTGCAGGTCCTCGGCAAGGTAGACGCCGCCCGGAGCAAGCCCATGAAGGAAGAGGAAGCGGAAGCTGGCGACCAGGTGCGACGCCATGTGGCTGCCGTCGTCGATGACCGCGTCAAACGGTCCGAATTCGTCAACGACCGCTTGGAGAAAGTCAGCGTCCTGCTGAGCACCAATGCGCACGTAGGTGCCGTGTGCGGGGTCTCCATGGGCGGCGCAGGCGGGATCGATGTCGATCCCCACCAGGGTGGCCTCCGGGCCGAGGTACCGGCGCCACGCGGCCAGCGAGCCCCCTTCGAAGACGCCGATTTCCAGCAGGCGGACCGGCCTGTGGCGCAGGGCGGCAAGCGTTCGCTCGTACACCGGCAGGTAGTGGGGCCACTTGTGAAACCCAGGCGTCGAGACGAAGATCTCGGCGAGCTCGCCGGTGGGGATCACCGGCGCACCCGCAGGTTCCCAGACGGTGGGGCCCATCAGCTCGGCACCGAGCGCCTCGGCAAGCCTGGGGTCCTGCCGGTACCGGAACGCCCGCGGATCGATCGTGACAAAGGGCGGCCGGCTGTGGGGCACCAAGCCGACGCGACCGAGCAGGCGTCCCACGGCGCTCTCGATTCGCTGCCAGGCGGTGGCCATTGCCGGTCATTGTAGGGAGACGACCTCGCCGGACCGGCCGCTCCAGGCGACCCGGCGGCGAACCCGGCATCATGGCCCGCGATGAGCCCGTCCCGGCCCAACAAGCTCACCGTCGCCGCCAACGCGGCCAACGAATCCCTGGCTGACCGCCTGCTGGCCGGCACCGTCACCCGGCTCAAGCGCGCGGCCCGGGTGGTGCTGCCCGGAGGCACCCGCCGCCGCCAGCTCGCGATGTCGCTCATCGACCGCAGCGAGGGCGCGGCCAACGCTGCCTTCCAGCGGTGGATCGCCTCGGTGGAGCCGGGCCTCTGGTCCCCGCTGGCACCGCCGGGCGGGCCGCTGATCAGCGTCGTGGTGCCGGCCTACAACACCCCGGATCGATACCTGGTCCCGCTCATCGACTCGGTCCTCGCCCAGACCTACCCGCGCTGGGGGCTCTGCCTGGTCGACGGGTCGACCGACCCGGCCCGGTCGGAGGCCATCGCCGCCCAGGCGCTCCGGGACGACCGGATCCAGCTGATCCGGCTGGACAGCAACCGGGGCATCGCCGGCAACACCAATGCCGGTATCGAGGCGGCCCGCGGGGACTTCGTCGCCTTCCTCGACCACGACGACACGCTGGCCCCGGGGGCGCTGAACGAGGTGGCGGCCGGACTGGCTGCCAACCCCGGTATCGAGCTGTTCTTCAGCGACGAGGACAAGCTGAGCGACGACGGCGACGTCCGCAGCCACCCGTTCTTCAAACCCGGCTGGTGCCGGGACCTGTTCCTGTACGGCAACTACCTGGCCCACTTCGTCGTCGCCCGGACCGAACTGGTGCACAAGATCGGTCGGGTCCGCCCCGGCTTCGAGGGGGCGCAGGACTACGACTTCATCCTCCGTGCCCTCGACCATGACCCGGTGATCGCCCACGTCCCGCGGTTCAGCTACCACTGGCGCTTCGCCGAGGGATCGACCTCGACCGGCGCCCGGCGGAAGAAGGGTGCCGGCGATGCCGGCTACCGGGCGCTCAGCGAGTACCTCACCCGCAACGGGATCGCCGCCGAAGTGGAGCGGATCCCGGACTACCCGACGAACTACCGGGTCCGTTACCAGCCGTCCACCCCGCCGGCAGTGCACCTGGCCGCCGGGCCAGGGCGGTTCCTGGGCGAGCTGCAGTCGGCCGCCGATTACCCGGCCCTCGACATCCTCGACGACCTGCACGCGGTGGGGCAGTTGCCGCCGGAGGACGTGATCGTCGTGGTCGAAGTCTCCGGCCGTCCGCTGCACCCGACCTGGATCGCCGAGCTGGCCGGGGTCGCCGTCCAGCCGGGCGTGGGTTGCGTCACCCCGGCGGTGCTCGACGCCTGGGGAACCAGCGCCGGGATCGGCTGGGGGGCGGCGGGCGACCGGCTGTGGCCGCTGCTGGCCGGCGATCGCTGGTCCCGGTTCACCCGGGCCAGCCAGGTGGCCTGGCCGCGCAACCTCGTGGCCGCCGGCAGCATCGTCGCCCTCACCGTGGGCCTGGCCGCCGAGCTGGCCCGTGCCGGGGCGGCCCTGGACTGCGCCGGCCTGTCCCTGGGCGCCCACCAGCGGGGGCTGCGCAACGTCTACTGGCCGTTCGCGAGGTTCCTGTCGCCGGAACGGTTGGAGCCCATAGCGCGGCCCGACGGGATCGTCGACCGCTACGTCAACCCGAACCTGGCGCCCGATCAGCGGGGCCTACCGGACCCCCCTCAGAGCTGACCTTCAGCGACACCAACAGGTCCTTGGCCGCGCTCCCGACCCCGAACGAGTAGCGCCGGTAGTTGCCCCGCATGAGCTCGGTGGCTACCCCGCCGACCCGCCGCCAGCGCTCGACCGGCAGCCCGGCCCGCATCCGCAGGTGGCGAACCTTGGCCGCCAAGAACGTCCGGTCCTCCGGCGTCAGGAAGCGGGTCGCAGCCGGATCGAGCAAGTTGATCCGCTCCAGCGCGCCGCGCCATTGCTCCTCCTCGCGCAGGAACTGGGCCGTCCGGGGCGGGACCATCGTCAGCCGGGGCTTGCCGGTCAGCTCTGCCTCGGGGGCGCCCAGGGCGTTGGCGCCGTGCTGGCGGTAGCTGAGCAGCCGCTCGTCGACAATCGCCACCCGGGCCTGCAGCGACACCACAAAGGCGACCCACCAGTCGTGGTGCCAGCCCGGGGGGACCGGCAGGATCGGCTCCCGGAACCGGCTGCGGAACGTCGTCGAGGCCCCCATGGCCACGTTGCGGTTGAGCAGCACCGCGATCCCCCGGTCGCCGGCGAGCAGGTCGCGCTCCTCCGGCTTGAGCCCGAGCCGCCCGAACAGCGTCCCACCGGTGGGCCGGAGCCCGGCGTCGACCAGCTCGGCGTCGGAGCAGACCAGGCCGACCCCGGGGTCCCCGGCGAGCAGCTCCTCCGCCGCCCGCAGCTTCGCCGGCTTCCACACGTCGTCCTGGTCGCACATGGCGATCAGGTCGCCCTCGCACAGCGAGATCGCCTTGGCGAAGTTCTGGGCAAAGCCGAGGTTGGCCGGGTTCTGGGTGACCCGCACCGGGAAGGGGGCGGTGGAGGCGAACGTCTCGAGCACGTTGACGGTGGCGTCAGTCGAGCCGTCATCGGTGACAACGAGCTCGTCCGGCGGGCGGTCCTGGGCGGCGATGCTCGCCAGCTGGTCCGGGAGGTATGCGGCGCCGTTGTAGGTGCACAGGGCCACCGAGAGCCTGAGCGACGACCTCGGCGCCTCCATAGGCTGATCCTCCCGCATGCCTGCTGCCCTCGCCAGCGAAGGCCCGGACGCGCCCGGGCCGGGCGCAACGGCCCGGCCCGGGGCGCACCAACGTCAGGCGGTCAGCTCCTCGCCGCCGGGCTCGACATGTCCTTGGCGACCTTGACCAGGTAGTTGACGATCGTCGCAGTGGGCGTCGCCACGTTGTGGACGGTCACCAGGTGGTTGGCGAGCTGGCGGCGGAGGTCGGACTCGTCCGTCCAGGTGGTGTGGAAGCCGCAGGTGCCCGCGCCGGCGTTGGCGCACGCGTAGGTGTTAGCCATGATGAAGTGACTCCTTCGTGAGTCAAGCGATGGATTTGCAGGACATGCAGCGCCCGACGGCGCCGCAACCCGTTCCCTTCCCTTCAGCGGGTCGCTGGCCAGGCAGCGACGGAACGGGGCCAACTAAGCCGATCTCAAGGCGATCACCTCCCGTGCACCTCGGGGACACGTTGATCCCGATTGTACCGCCGTTCCCGGGCCCATCGGGCCACGAAACTCCAGCCCCCGACCGCTCGTCGTCGACAGGGTGTCCGCCCACCAGGAATCCTGCTGTCCGTGGGCCGGGAGGACTACCCAGCGATGGACGTCAGCGCCGCCTCGAGCGCAGGCGAGTCCTGGAGATCCGTGGCGGTCTTCCCCCGTACGACGATCGACCAGCCGTCACACGTTTGGCGTGCGACAAAATCGGCCGGAGCGGTTGGGGAAGGCGCGAAGGTCACTGTGTAAATCCTGGCCGTCAGGTCGCAGGTGAGCTGGGATGCACTGATTGCTGGGAGCTCGTTGAAGAACCTGGCGAGAGCCACCACGGAGCTGGGATCGGTAACCACTCGACTGGCCGGCGAAGGGTTCAGCGTCGTGGCGAGGCCGGGAACCCAGGCGACAGAAACTGCCCGGTCGGCGGTGGCCACGTACTCGCCAGCCGTGCGCTCCGGGGGGAAGGTCACGACAACATCGACGCGCAGGAGCGAGCCGGCACCCGTGGCCAGAGCGGCGTAGACGACCATGGCCGACTGGGTCGAAGCCGGAGACTGCACCCCGACCACAATGTACTGGGCTGCTGGCGGCCCCCACCCGACTCGACGATGTCTCCCGGTGCATGGGATTTCGCATACGACAGAAGCTCAGCGGCCGTGAGCGGAACCGTCCAAAGCCGGTAGTCGTCGATCGTGAGGCTGGGAGCGGAGATCACCACCTCGGGCGAAGCCAGCGGAGCCGGTATCGGGCCGGAAAAGACGGCGGCTCCCGCCGGCACGCTCACTGATGCCATGACCGAGCGGGCAAAGGCCTCGGCAGCGGCCTTCTGCGAAGCCGATGCGGTATCGCCTATAGAAGAGGGCAAACCCGGTGAGCCGGACGGGCCTCCTCCGACAATGAGATGCTCCTGGCTCCCACGCTGAGCGCCGGACACAAACAGAGCAACAACGGTAATTACAACCGCGGCCATAAAGGCGGCTCCAGCCCAAGTTGCTGCCCGCCGCCGCCCCGGTGGCCGTGTGGTCGCATAGGCAAGCACGGGGACCGATTCAACGGAGATCTCTCCGGCGATGTCCTCACTGACGGTGCTGTCGCGATCCGTCATGGCGGCGGTAGAGTGCCCGCGAGCTTTGGCGGCACGTCGGGGCTCGCTCTGAGCAATGAGGCGCTCGAGGAGCAGTGTCGCCTCCGGAAGCCCGGGCTCCATCAGGCCAGCCGGGGGCTCGGGTGCCGCTCGCCGCAGCGCCGCCAGCAATTCGTCGTCGACTACCCGTCCCCAGTCATCCATCGCCTCCGCCTCCTCGTCAGTCCTCATCGGGTTCATGTCGGGCGACCCCGGAGCGTGACCTCGTGGTCCGTGCTCGGGGAAGCTCGAGGCGAGCAGCGAGCCGATCCCGAGCCCGGTGGAGGCGGGCGCGCCGTACCCCGCCACGAATAGTGCCCTGAAAGCACCCTCCCGATCAGCGGCGTTAACCATCCATCTACTATGTCTCTCGCCGACCATGCGCTGGCCCCGCGCCCAGGGCGAAGGCGGAACCCAAATGGGTCACGAAAAAATAGCTCCAGCTAGCCATGGCGCCCGGCGGGTTGGAAGCCCTACGCTGATGTCGCAAACCTCCCGGAACTGAGGTGAGAGACCATGCCGATTTCCCGCTTCCTTCTGGCCCGGCGGCCGTCCGCGGCGGCCATCGCCTGCGGGGGCGGCCTGGGCCTGCTCAGGCTCCCCGCCGGGGAGCCCGACCGAGGGGTGACACCCTTTCCTGTAGCCGGGGGCGGTAGGTCGGCTTCAGTGCTCCCTGCGGGCCTTTAGCTCGCGGTAGAGGGCATCGAGGTCGCCGACCAGGCGCCGGGCGGAGAACCGGGAGCGCACCCATTCCCGGCCCGCCCGGCCCATCGCCGCCGCCGCCTCCGGGCGGTCGATCAGCGACCCGACCCGCGCTGCCAGGGCGGCCGGGTCGCCGGGGGGCACCACGTAGCCGGTCTCGCCGTCGTGCACGACCTCCGGCACCCCGCCGACCCGGGTCGCCACCGACGGCAACCCGGCCGCCCCGGCCTCGATCAGCGCCACCGGGGTCCCCTCGTTCCGGGAGGTGAGCACGGCGATATCCAGCGCCCCGTAGAGCACCGGCAGGTCGGTCACCCAGCCGACGAACCGGGCCCGGTCACCGAGCAGTTCCCGGGCCCGGGCCACCAACCGCCCGCGGAGGTCGCCGTCCCCGGCAACCACGAACAGCGCATCGGGGTGATCGGCGGCAACCCGGGCGGCCATGGCAAGGAAGGTCTCGTGGTCCTTTATGGCGACCAGGCGCCCGACGATGCCGATCACCGGCCCCGTTTCGGGCAGGCCGAGGGCCGCCCGGGACGCCGCCGCCGCCGCAGGGCCGGCCAGCAGGTCGCCCAGCTCCAGACCGAGGGGCACCACCCGCCACTGCTCGGGGCGGCCGATGCCGAGCGCCAGCAGCTCGTCGCGCACCTGCTCGGACACCGAGATCAGGGCGTCGGTACGCTTGGCCAGCCACCGCTCGGCAAGCACCAGCGACTTGGTCTGCGGCGCGGACAGGTAACCAGAGAGGACGTGGCCGTGAAAGGTGTGGACCAGGATCGGCGCCGGCCCCAGCCGGGCCCGCCTCCCGGCGATACGCCCCAGCCCCCCGGCGGTGGTGGTGTGGGTGTGGACGATGTCCGGCTCCCAACGGCGCATCAGGGCGGTCAGCTGCCGGATCGCCTTGGCGTCGGCGACGAAGTCGGTCTCCCGGCGCAGCGGCTCGATCAACCGGTAGCGCTCCGCCGGCGGCGGGAACGCCCCTTCCTCCCGCTGCGGCGCCCCGGAGACCAGCTGGCAGGTGTACCCCAGCTCGGGCAATGCCCGGTGCAGCATCAGCGCCTGCCGTGCCGGGCCACCGATATTGAGCCGGGTGATGACCCGGAGCAGCCGCGTGGGTTCGCTCACAGCAGGGACTGCGCTGCTCGGGGAGCCCGGGCCGGCCGGTCGACGAACTCCCGGTGCCACAGCTCGAAACACAGCAGCGCCCAGATCCGGGCGCCGTGGTCGGCGCCGCCCTCGTGCTCCTCGAGCAGCCGGTCGATCGCCACCGCGTCGAAGTACGGCCGGTTCCGGGCGGTGCCGTCGGTCAGGGTGTCGTAGGTCAGGTCGCGCAGGTCCTCCCTGAGCCAGGTCGACACCGGCACCCCGAACCCCATCTTCCGCCGGTCGAGCACGACGTCGGGCAGCCAGCCCTGCGCCGCCTGGCGAAGCAGCCACTTGCCGGTCCGGCCGCGCACCTTCATCGACGATGGCAGCGCCGCGGCGAATTCCATGATCCGGGTGTCCAGCAGCGGCGCCCGGGCCTCGAGCGAGTGGGCCATCGTGGCGATGTCCATCTTCACCAGCAGGTCGCCCGGCAGGTAGGTGCGCACGTCGACGTCCATCGCCGCGTCGACGGGGTCGAGCGCGTCCGAGGCGGCGAAGGCCTCGGCGACCAGGCCGTAGGGCTCGAAGTCCGCGGTGGCCTCGCCCATGGCCTCGGAGTACAGCGAAGCTTTGTCCCGGACGTTGAATACCGCCATCGCCTCGGCGTAGCGGACCACCGGCGGCGACAGGGCGAAGGCCAGGAACCGGCTGACCCGCCGGGTCCGCGAGCGGTGCGCCCCGGTCGGGAGCGCCCGCACCCCGCGCAGGGCCAGTGAGGCCACCCGCCCGCCGTCGGGGACCCTGGCAGCCAGCCGTTGGGCGATGTAGCGGTCGTAGCCCCCGAACGACTCGTCGCCGCCGTCGCCGGTAAGCGCCACGACGACCTGGCGGCGAGCCATCTCGGCCAGGAAGTAGGTGGGGATCGCCGAGGAGTCGGCGAACGGCTCGTCGTAGTGCCACACCAGGCGGGGGACCAGGTCGATCAGGTCGGCCCGGTGCGGGTTGATCACCAGCTCCTCGTGGTTGGTGCCGAACGCGCGGGCGACCGACCGGGCGTACGTCCGCTCGTCGTAGCGCGGATCCTCAAAGCCGATCGAGAACGTCCGCACCTCCTGGCTCGCCTCGGCCATGGCGGCGACAACCAGCGACGAGTCGATGCCCCCGGACAGGAACGCCCCGAGCGGGCGCTCGGAGATCAGCCGGGCCCGGGTGGCGGTGCGGATCAGCTCCCGGACCCGCTCGATCGCCTCGCCCTCGGTGATCGCCTCCTTGGCGGCGTAGGACAGCGACCAGTAGCGGCGCTCGGTCAGCCTCCCGTCCTGCCAGACGACGGTGTGCGCCGGCGGGACTTTCGCCACCCCGCTCAGGATCGACCGGGGGGCCGGCACGTAGCCGAAGGTCAGGTAGTCGTCCAGCGCCCGGGTATCGACGCTCCGCCGCATCGACGGGTCCTCGACCAGCGCCTTCAGCTCCGAGGCGAACCAGACGCCGCTGGCGGTCTGGCGGTAGAAAAGCGGCTTCTTCCCGGCCCGGTCCCGGGCGAGCAGCAGCCGCTTCAGCCCGGCGTCCCACAGGGCGAAGGCGAACATGCCCTGCAGGTACTCGACGCAGCGGTCCCCGTACTCCTCGTACAGGTGGACGATGCATTCGGTGTCGGTGCCGGTGCGGAACCGATGGCCCCTGGCGACCAGCCCGGCGGTCAGCTCCTTGAAGTTGTAGATCTCGCCGTTGTAGACGACCGAGATCGTGCCGTCCTCGTTCGTGACCGGCTGGCGCCCGGAGGCGACGTCGATGACCGACAGCCGGCGCATCCCGAGCGCGATCCCGGTGCCGAACAGGTACCCGTCCTCGTCCGGGCCGCGGTGCACCATCCGGTTGCACATCCGGTGCACCAGCTTGGCGCCCGGAGGGTCGGTGCCGGCATAGCCGGCGATGCCGCACATCGCCCGCCTATCCGGCGGAGGGTCTCGTTCCCTCCGTGAACCATTTCACCGTGGCCGCCACCGCTCCGGTCCACTCAGCCAGCGGTTCCCAGCCGAGCAGCTCCCTGGCCAGCGAGATGTCTGCGAGCGTGCTGCGCACGTCGCCCTGGCGCTTGGGCGTCCGCACCGGCTCGATCCACACGCCCATCGCCTGCGACACCGCGGTGAGCGTCTCGTTGACCGTCTTGGCCCGGCCGGCGCCGATGTTGAACACCTGGCCGTCGACCTGCGGGCCGGCCGACGCCGCCAGCAGGTTGGCCCGGGCGACGTCGTCGACGAACGTGAAGTCCCGGGACTGCTCGCCGTCCCAGTGCACCTCCGGCGCCCGACCGGCGGCCAGCGCCGAGATCAGGCCGGGGAACAGGGCGGCGTACTTCGACTCGGGGTGCTGGCCCGGGCCGAACACGTTGAAGTAGCGCAGCGACACGGTCGACAACCCGTGGAGCCGGGTCCAGAGCCGGCAGTAATACTCGGCCGCCAGCTTGCTGACCGCGTACGGCGACAGCGGGTTCGGGGCGGCGTCCTCACGGTTGATGCCCTCAGTGGTCTCGCCGTAGGCACTCGAGGAGGAAGCGTAGACGACCCGGCGCACCCCAGCCGCCTGGGCGGCGGCCAGCAGGTTGATCGTCCCGGAGACGTTGGACTCCTCGGTGGCAAGCGGCTCGTCGACCGACTTGGCCACCGAGCGCAGCGCCGCCTGGTGGAACACGACGTCGGCGCCTTCACACGCCTTGGCGACCTCCTCGGCGTTGCGCAGGTCGCCAAGCTGGAACTCGGCCTCCGGCGGGACGACCTCCCGGAACCCGGTGATCAGGTTGTCGAAGACCCGGACGGGGGTGCCCTGTGCGATCAACGCCCGGGCGATCGTGGAGCCGATGAAGCCGGCGCCGCCGGTCACCAGGGCAAGCTTGGCTGTGGTCATGGGCGGCAGCGTAGCGCAGCCGTACCGTACAGTGACTACGTGCCGCCGCCGGAGCGACTTCTCCGCAGCGGGCAACCCTACGCCCGGGCGGACGGCACGACGAGAGCGCGTATCCGCAGGGTCTGTGCGCGACGACGAACGCCGCGATCGGGGAAGCAGGGGCGTTCGACCGTCACCGCCATCGAGACGGGGGGCACGAACATGTGGCGCCGGTTGCTCTTTGTCGTAGCGGCGGCGGCCATCGTCTTCGTCGTGTTCCGGCTGGTCGAGCCGGTGGGAGGTCCCGCTCCTACGGGCACACCGCCGGTCGCCTCCCCCGGGTCGGCATCCAGCGGGTCCCCACGCAACCGGCCCTCCGCCACCCGGTCACCCGCCGCCGGCCCGCGGGTGGCCCCGGTCACCTTCGACTCGGTCAGTTTCATCGACGCCCGCGACGGCTGGGCCGCCGGTGGCGCCGGCCGCTCGGCGCCGGAGCTCCTGGTCAGCCGGACCAGCGACGGGGGCAGGACCTGGTCCGCCGGCGTGGCCGTCGCCCCGCGCCCGCCCGACCCGTCCCAGGTCGCCGTCCGCTTCGCCAGCCTGACCCAGGGCTGGGTGTCGGCCCTCGGCCTGTTCTCGACGACCGACGGCGGGGCGACCTGGCACAGCGCCGGCCAGGCCGGATGGGTCGGCCCGGTGGTGGTCACTGGCGCAACTGCCTGGGCGCTGCAGTACCCGTGCGGCCCCGGCGAGCAGTGCACGCCGAGGCTGCTGACCTCGCCGCTGGGGTCGGTGACCTGGGTCCCCGCCGCCCGCCAACCGGCCCTGCCCGCCGGGCCGGCGACGCTCGTCTCGGCCGGTGGCAGCGTCGCGTTCATCGCCGGGTCGAGCACCGGCGGGGCGGTGCTGCTCAAGACAACCGACGGCGGGGCGACCTGGGCGGTGCCGCCCAACCCCTGCCCCGCGTCGCTGACCGGAGCAACCCTGGCGACACTCGACGGCACCCGGGTCTGGGTGGCGTGCACGGGGAGGTCGCAGGACGAGGCACAGGACAAGGCGCTCTACGTCTCGGCGGACGGGGGCGACAGCTGGAAGCTGGCCGCCAGCACCGGCGGCAACGGGCCGCCGGCGGTGGGGTCGCTCGGCAGCGCCGGCGCGGTGCTCGGCCTGACGCTGTCCGGCCCGTCGTCCGGCTTCCTGGTCCTCGCCGGGTACGGAGTGGTCCGCAGCACCGACGGCGGGGTGAGCTGGAACGCCA
>DAIQBQ010000068.1:0-11665 GCA_036781065.1 Actinomycetota bacterium | reverse complement strand
TGGGCGACATCGTCGCCCGGGCCGCCATGACCACCGCCGGTAACGAGTACCTCGCCAGCTACGCCCGCCGCTACAGCAGCGCGGTCCAGGTGATCCCAACCACGGTCGACACCGACCGCTACCGGCCCCTGCCGGACGGCAGCCGGCCCCGGCCCGAGGGCGGGAGCGGCCTGGTCCGGGTCGGCTGGAGCGGGAGCCGGACCACATCGGCGCACCTCGCCTTGATCCAGGGCGCGCTCCGGCGCATGCTCGAGGAGTTGCCGGTGGAGCTTGTCGTTATCGGCGACCCGGCATTCCGGCTGAGCGGCGGTAGCGCCTATGCCGACCGGGTCCGTGTCGAGCCGTGGCGGGCGGAGACCGAGATCGCCGAGGTCGGCGCCTTTGACATCGGGCTGATGCCGCTTCCCGACGACGAGTGGAGCCGGGGCAAGTGCGGGTTCAAGGCGCTGCTGTACATGTCGCTGGGGGTCCCCCCGGTGGTCGCCCCGGTCGGGGTCAACACCGTGATCGTCAGCGATGGCGCCAACGGGCTCCTGGCGTCGACCGAGGAGGATTGGGTTGGGGCCGTTGGCCGGCTGGTCGAGGACGCCGCGCTCCGCCGCCAGCTTGGGGCGGCGGCCCGCCAGACGGTGGTTGAGCGTTACTCCGGTCAAGCCTGGGCCCCCCGCTTCCTGGAAGTGCTGGAAGCGGCGGTCGCGGGGGGAAACCCGACGGGCTGACCTCGGGCCGCCTCCGGGCCCGGGCCCTACACTGGGGCGCAGGGCCACCCCGGTCCCAATGGCCGCGCGCGAGCAGACGAACCTGCCTATGAGCACCACAGCGCCCGCACCGCAACCCGCCCCCACGGCCCACGCCGTGCCGCCGCTGCGCGATATCACCCCGCCCAAGCGGTTCTCCCCGGTCCGGGCGGCCGAGTTGTGGCGCGCCCGGGAGCTGTTGTTCTTCCTGGCTCAGCGCGATGTCAAGGTCCGCTACAAGCAGGCGTTCATCGGGATCGCCTGGGCGGTGCTGCAGCCAATCCTGATGATGGTGATCTTCGCAGTCTTCCTGGGGGCGCTCGCCCACGTCAGGACGCCGGGCCTGCCCTACGCGGTCTTCGCGTTCGCCGGGCTGATCCCTTGGCTCTTCTTCGCCAACGGCGTCGGCAGTGCCGCCGACAGCCTGGTGACGAACGCCAACCTGATCTCCAAGGTCTACTTCCCGCGGCTGGTGATCCCGCTGGCATCGGTGTCCTCGTGGCTGCTGGACATGGCGATCGCCACGCTCGTGCTCATCGGCATGATGGCAATCTACGGCCTGGCGCCCGCCCGAACCGTCG
Source organism: Actinomycetota bacterium (assembly GCA_036781065.1). Classification (GTDB taxonomy): domain Bacteria; phylum Actinomycetota; class CADDZG01; order JAHWKV01; family JAOPZY01; genus DAIQBQ01. Next base: position 10,347 of record DAIQBQ010000068.1, on the reverse strand, counting down.
TGTTCCTGCCCCTGTTCATGGCCTTGGCCATCCTGTCGGCGGTTGCGGTCAGCCTCTGGCTGTCTGCACTGAACGTCGCCTACCGGGACATCCACTACGCAGCGCCGTTCTTCATCCAGATCGCCCTGTTCCTGACGCCGGTCACCTTCCCCGCGACGCTGCTTCCCTTCCGCTACCGGTGGCTGTTCGCGCTCAACCCCATGTCCGGTGCGGTCGAAGGCTTCCGGTGGGCGGTCACCGGGGCCGGGCACGCCCCGTGGGCGGCCGCCGGAGCCTCGTTGGCGATCGCCGGCGCCGTCCTCGTCCTCGGCCTCAGCTACTTCCGCAGGGTCGAGCAATTCTTCGCCGATGTCATCTGACCTGAAGGACACCCAGGCCCTCGCCGCGCCCCCGGGTTCGCCGGTCGCGGTGCGGGCGGAGGGCCTCGGCAAGCTCTACCGGGTCGGGGCGACCCAGGGGGTCTACCGCTACCGCCTTCTCGGTGAGGAACTGGCCAGCCGGGTCCGCCGGCGCGGCCGGGACGAGACCAGGGAGGCCCGAACGTTCTGGGCGCTGCGCAACGTGTCGTTCGAGATTGCCCAGGGGGAGGTCGTTGGGATCATCGGCCGCAACGGGGCCGGCAAGTCGACCTTACTCAAGGTGATCTCTCGCATCACGCCGCCAACCGAGGGCCTGGTCCAGGTGCGTGGTGTCGTCGGGTCGTTGCTCGAGGTCGGCACCGGCTTCCACCCAGAGCTGACCGGCCGGGAGAACATCTTCCTGTCCGGGGCGGTGCTCGGCATGAGGCGTGCGGACATCGTCCGCCAGTTGGCTGCCATCATCGACTTCGCCGGCGTGGAGAAGTTCGTCGACACCCCGATCAAGCGCTATTCGACGGGGATGTACCTGCGGCTGGCCTTCGCGGTGGCCGCCCATCTGGACACCGACATCCTCCTCGTCGACGAGGTGCTGGCGGTCGGCGACGCCGAGTTCCAGAAGAAGTGCCTCGGTCGCATGGCCGAAATCGGCTCCACCGGGCGCACCGTGCTCTTCGTGTCGCACAGCATGCCGTCGCTGCTGCGGCTGTGCCCCCGGCTGATCCTGCTCGACCGTGGTGGGGTCGTCGCCGACGGCCCGGCAGCCCAGGTCGCCAGGACCTACCTCGAATCCGGAGGCACCTCCGCGGCGGAACGCAGTTGGGCCAATGTCGAAGAGGCGCCAGGCGACGACGTGGCGCGGCTCAAGTCGGTCCGCGTGGTCAACGCGGCGGGGGAGGCCGCCGACGAGATAGACGTCCGGGAGCCGATCGGGATCGAGGTCCAGTACTGGCATCTGGCCGAGGACCCGGCGGTGCGCCCGGCCGTCAACCTGCACTGCTTCAACGAGGACGGGGTCTGCCTCTTCGTCACCGCCGACTACAACAACCGGGCGGCGTACGAGCGGCCCCGGTCGCCCGGGGTAGCCCGGTCGACCTGCTGGATCCCCGGGAACTTCCTGGCCGAGGGCCGCGTGCTGGTGAAGGCGGTGGTCAGCACCTTCAATCCCACCGAGGTCCACGCCCAGGAGGACGAGGCGATCTCGTTCCAGGTGGTGGACCACTCGACCGGGGAGGGCGCCCGCGGCGACTACACGGGAGACTGGCCCGGCGTCGTCCGGCCCAAGTTCGAGTGGACCGTCACGCTGGCCGGCGAAAGCGGTGGCGGCCGGGCACCGTCAGGAGGCAAGGACCGTGGCTGAGCAGGCAGTCGAGCTCTACCTCGATCTGATGAAGCGGTGCCTCACCCGCACGATCTTTCCGGAGGGGCTCCAGCCATGGTCGCCGGTCGGGGGCGGCGGTGTGAAGTGGGCCATGTCCCGACCGATCCGCGACGTGCTGAACAAGCGCGGCGTCGTCCTCGCCGCGCCATCCCCGGTGGTCCCGGGGCGGCGGATCGATGGCCGGGATTGGCCAAGTGAAGCGGAAACGATGATCGGTATGAAACGCCTGGACAACATCCAGTTCTGCGTGACCGACGCGATCCAGCGGGGCGTTCCCGGGGACTTGATCGAGACCGGGGTGTGGCGCGGTGGCGCCACGATCTTCATGCGGGCGATCCTCGCCGCGCTCGGAGAGCGGCAGCGCACGGTCTGGGTGGCGGACTCGTTCGAGGGCCTTCCGAAGCCGGACCCCGAGCACTACCCGCTCGATGCCGGGGACGATCACTGGGAGCAGGACCCGCTGAAGGTCCCGCTGGATCGCGTGAAAGCCAACTTCGCCCGCTACGGGCTGCTCGACGACCAGGTGAGCTTCCTCAAGGGCTGGTTCCGGGACACCCTCCCCACCGCTCCCATCGAGCAGCTGGCGGTGACCCGGCTCGACGGGGACATGTACGAGTCGACGATGGACGCGCTTCAAGCGCTGTACCCCAAGCTGAGCGCCGGTGGCTACCTCATCGTCGACGACTACGGCAATGAGGGACTCGCCGGGTGCAAGGCGGCCGTCGACGACTACCGGCGGGATCGCGGAATCACCGATCCCATCGAGCAGGTCGACTGGACGGGGATCTTCTGGAAGAAGACCGCCTGGACGTGTTCCCCGAGGACCGGCAGTGCGAGCTGATCGACGGAACCATCATCGCGGGATGTTCACGCCGCCCGACCGTATAGTCTGAGCCGGTGCGGGCACTGGTCACCGGCGGTGCCGGGTTCATCGGGTCTCACCTCGGGGATGCTCTGCTGGCCCGCGGGGACTCCGTGATCGCCCTCGACAACCTCACCACCGGACGCCACGACAATATCCGCGAGCACATCGGTGACCCCCGTTTCGAGTTCGTCCTGGGCTCGGTCCTCAACGCCGACCTGGTCGACGACCTCGTCTCGCGTTCGGACGTCGTCTTCCACCTGGCGGCGGCGGTCGGGGTCAAGCTGATCGTCGAGCGGCCGCTGGAGTCGCTGATCACCAACATCCGCGGTTCCGAGGTGTTGCTCGAGAAAGCACACAAATATGGCAAGAAGGTGCTGATCACCTCGACCTCGGAGATCTACGGCAAGAGCCCCAACCTGCCGATGAATGAGGACAGCGACCGGTTGCTCGGCTCCCCGCTGGTCGGGCGCTGGAGCTACTCGACCTCGAAGGCAGTTGACGAGATCCTGGCCCACGCCTACTGGAAAGCAAAGGGACTGCCAACGGTGATCGTGCGGTTGTTCAACACCGTCGGCCCCCGGCAGTCGGCCGAGTACGGCATGGTCATCCCGCGGTTCATCGACCAGGCGCTCGACGGGCGTGACCTGACGGTCTTCGGCGACGGCTCCCAGTCCCGCTGCTTCGGTCACGTGCGGGACGTCGTCCCGGCCCTGATCGCGCTCATGGCCAGCCGGGAGGCCGAGGGGCTGGCGGTCAACATCGGCTCGCAGCAGGAGGTGACGATCCGGGAGCTGGCCGAGCTGATCATCGAGCGCACCGGCTCCAGCTCCCGCCTGCAGCTGATCCCCTTCGGCGAGGTGTACGTCGGGGGGTTCCAGGACATGCCCCGGCGGGTCCCCGACATCTCCCGGGCCGCCAAGCTGATCGGCTACCAGCCGGCGACCACCCTGGTCGAGATCGTCGACTCCATGATCGACGACGCTCGGCAGCGCCGGTAACCCGCCGTGAGGGGCTAGCGCGGGGATGGGAGGCGTCTACGCCGCTGCCTTCGCCGCGGCTCTGATCGGTGCCCTGCTGGCGACCCCGGTGGCCCGGCGGGTGGCCCTGCGGCTGGGTATCGTCGACATGCCGGCTGCCCGCAAGGTGCACAAGGACCCGGTCCCGTACCTGGGAGGCGTGGCGATCATCCTCGCCTTCATCGGGGCGATGGTGCTCGGCGTCCTGGTCCGCGGCCTGCCCGGCTCCTACCCCCAGGTCGCCGCCATCCTCGGGGGCGGGCTGGTCCTGGCCGCGATGGGCCTGGTCGACGACCTGCTGGTGATCCCCGGCTGGATCAAGGTCCCGGTGGAGATTGCCATCGCGCTCTGGCTCTACGCGGCCGGGGTCCACGCCCGCCCGTTCAAGCACATCGTGCTCGATCTGCCGCTCAACGTCGCCTGGGTGGTCGGCGTCACCAACGCGGTCAACTACCAGGACAACATGGACGGGCTCAGCTCAGGCGTCGTGGCGATCGCCGCCGCTTACTTCTTCGCCATGGCGGCGCTGACCCACCAGACCCTGGTCGCCAGCCTGGCCTCAGCGCTGATCGGGTGCGCCCTCGGCTTCCTGTGGTGGAACCGGCCCCCGGCCCGGATCTTCATGGGCGACGCCGGGAGCCTCTTCCTCGGGTTCCTGCTGGCCGCGCTCGGCCTCGAGTTGCGATTCAATAACATCGACCAAGTGACCTTCTTCGTTCCGATAGCCGTCATGGCCATCCCGATCCTCGACGCCCTCATGGTGTCGGTCTCGCGGGTTCAGCGCGGGCTGTCACCGATCGCACCGGGCAGGGACCACATCTCCCACCGGCTGGTCCGGATCGGCATCCCGTCCCGGGCGGCGGTCGGGCTGATCTACTTCGCCTGCGCCTCCTGCGGCTGGCTGGGGCTGATCATCGCCTACGCCCAGCCGCACACGGCCTACTTCCTGATGGGGTGGCTGGTGGTGATGGCCCTGTTCCTGGGCTGGCTGCTGCTCCGGGTGAAAGTCGACTCGTGAGGACCTGGATCCTCCAGCGCTACGCCACCTACGCCCGGATGGTCGTCCTGGCGGCGCTGTTCCTGTCGGCGATCTGGTTCTGGCGCCCGACCATCGACGTCTTCGATCTGACCAAGATCACGATCCTGTGGGTGCTGGCGCTGCTCGCCCTCGTGCTCTGGTTCATGTCCGCCGCGGAGCGGGGCGTCTGGCTCCCGAAGCTCAAGCTGTTCTGGGCGGCCGCGGCGTTCCTGGTCGCCGAAGCGATCGCCACGGTCCTCTCCCAGGACCCCGCCCTGTCGGTGACCGGGCTCTACCACCGCTACGGAGGTCTGATCCCGTTCTGCCTCTACGCCACGATCGGCCTGATGCTGGTCGGCCTCTACTGGGAGCGCCCCCAGGACCTGAAGGAGGTGGCCCGGGCGATTGCCCTCGCCTCGGTCTTCGTGATGGGCTACGTGCTGATCGAAAAGGCGGGCCTCGACTGGATCCCGTGGCGCGACTCCAACAACAACCCGCCGGCGTTCCCGGTCTCGACACTCGGCAACTCCGACTTTGCCGGCGGCTACCTGGCGATCACCGCCTCCTGCTTCCTCTACGTCGTCCTGTCGGCCAAGAACGTCACCTGGAAGGCGATCTTGGGCGTCCTGTTCGTCCTCGACCTGCTCTCGCTCTACTACACCGACAGCCGTGGGGCGTTCATCGCGCTCGGTGTTGTCATCGCCACCATGGCCTTCCTGTACCGGGACAGGCTGCCCCGCTGGGTGCGGCTGGGCGCCCTCGCCGGGGTGATCCTGGCGGTGCTGACCGGGATCGTCGCCATCTTCCACCCGTTCATGAGCCAGGCACCGGCGCTGTTCTCGAAGGCCGGGCAGTTCAGCCCGTTCCGCACCGGTACCTTCCAGGAGCGGTCCTGGTACTGGATTGATGCGCTGCGGATCTTCAAGCACCACCCGATCGCCGGCACCGGCCCGGACACCTACTACGCCAACTACCCGCGCTTCAGGCTGCCCCAGGACGGGGCGAAGCTGGCACTGACGATCACCGACAAGCCGCACAATATCTTCCTCGAGTACGCCGCCGACTCCGGCATCATCGGCATCGGGACCTACCTGACCATGATGGGCCTGGGCCTGTGGTACGGCTACCGGCGGGTGCGCCAGCTCGAGGGCAGCACGCGGCTGCTCCTCGTTGCCTTCCTCGGCATGATGGTCGCCTACCTGGCCCAGGGGTTCTTCTCGATCGACATCCCGCCGCTGGCGGTGCTCGGCTGGGTGTCGCTGTCCTGCGTGGCGGTGCTGGCCGACCCCGGCGGGGTCGCCCAGCGGGACGCCATCGAGGCGGCCCAGGCGGCCAAGGTCAGGGGCGGCACCCGGCCGAAAAAGAAGAAGCCCGGCGGTGTCGCCCGGGCACAGGCCAAAGCCGACCCGTACCGCGGGGTCCGGGTGCTGCGCCGGGGGCCGTGGCGCTGGTGGGTCGGGGCGACCGCGCTCGTGGTGGCCATCGTGCTGATCGTGTTCGGCGTCAAGCCGTTCTACGCCGACGAGGTCGCTCACGACGGGCAGATCGCGCAGAATACCCAGGGCGAGAGCCCGCAGGCGATCGCCGCCTTTTACGAGCACGCCCACGGAATCTGGCCGCTCGAGCCGAGCTACCCGGCGATGGCCGGGCAAGTTTTCGAGCTTGAGGGCAACAACGCCGGCCAGTCGTCCTCCGGTTCAGCCGTTCCGCCGGCAGCGTGGTACGCGGAGGCGCTGACCTGGTACCGCAAGGCGTACAACCTGCAGCCGGAGAACGTGTTCTACGTGATGAATATCGCCCGCGTGTACGCGAGTTGGGCGGGGTCCGACCAGACCAAGTTCCCGCTGGCTCAGACCTATTGGAAGAAGGCGGTCGCCATCGACCCGACCGACTGGCAGGTCCACCAGCAGTACGCCCAGATGCTCGCCAACTGGGCCAACGTCGATGTCAACCCCGGCATCCGGGAGGAGGCGGTCACCCAGCTGACCGAAGTCGTCCGCCAGTCGCCGGGGCAGGCGACAGCCTGGGTCCTGCTGATCCAGCTCGACCGGGCACTCAACCGCACCGCCGCCGCCAACTCCGCCTACCAGACCGCAATCAAGGACAACCCGGGCAACAGCCAGATCCTCGGGGTGTCGCCGACTGCGACGGCGCCGCCGACCTCGACCGCCACCTCGACCGCCACCTCGACCGCCGGAGGCTAGCCATGGCCGATGTGATCCACACCCCTTGCCCCGACCCCGCCGCCGCCTCGGAGCCGGCGATCCGAGCCGCCTACGCCGCTGAGGGACTCTCCCCCTATGCCTGGGGCAACGGGCCGGGGGACCGCTACGGAGTCCACAGCCACGCCACCCACAAGGTCCTGTACTGCGTGCGCGGGAGCATCACCTTCACCCTCGGCGCCCGCTCGGTCACGATGCGCGAGGGCGACCGGCTCGACCTGCCGGCAGGCACGCCGCACGGGGCGATCGTGGGGCCGGAGGGGGTCACCTGCCTGGAGGCGCACAGAAGGACCTGATCCTGTCGGTACCCCTCAGTACAGTTCTGTGCGTGAATAGGAACAATAATTGTCCTCAATCACGCACAGAACTCCGGGAACGGCTGCTCCGGGAGCTGGCTGCTCGACAGTTTGGAGTGATTAGTCGGAAACAGGCTCTCGGCTCGGGGCTTGCTCCACACGCGGTCAAGTACCGGTTGAGGACTGGCGAGTGGAGGCAGGTGGCGCCGGGCGTGTACGTGATCGGCGGAGCGCCGGACTCCTGGGAGCAGCGGCTGAAGGCCGCTGAACTGTGGGCGGGCGATCCGGCGGTTGTCTCGCACCAGTCGGCAGGCGCCCTCTGGGGGTACGACGGGGTGAAGCCGGGCATGATCCAGCTCCTGACGACGGGTACCGGCCGTGACGTCCCGCCGGGCATCGTGGTCCACCGCACGAAGCTGCTTGCCCGGAGAGACTGGGGCCTGTACAAGGGTTTCCGGGTGACGAGCATGGCCCGGACCCTGTTTGACCTGGCCGCGGTCGTGGATCCGGCGACGTTCGAGGCAGCCGCCGAATCGGCGCTCCGGAAGAACGATCACCTCTATGACGACCTGATCGATCGGCTAGGGGAGCTTGGCGAGCAAGGTCGGAATGGCATTACAGTGGTGCGGCAGTTCCTCGCCGAGCGGGGCCCGGAGCTGGCCGCCACCGAGAGCGTGCTGGAGACCCACTTCCTCCGGCTCATCCGGACGTCCGGCCTCCCGGAGCCCACCCGCCAGTTCCGGGTGTGGATCGACGGGGTGTGCGTCGCCCGGTTCGACTTCGCCTACCCACTGGAGCTTAAGCTCGGGATCCGGCTGAATGGGAAGAATCACCTCCGCCCAGAGAGATGGGAGAACGACCAGCGGCAGTCGAACGCGCTCCAGCTGTCGGGGTGGTTGGTGCTGGACTTCACCTGGAAGGACGTCCTGGAGCGGCCGCACGACGTGATGGCGACCCTCCGGCGGGCCTACGGGATCGCTGCCGGCGGAGCCCGCTGACCTCCGGCGGGCGTGACCACGCAGCGCGGTTGATTTTCTGTTGCCCGAGCGGGTAGAAAGAGTCCGGCTTCCAATTCGAGCAAAGCCGGGTCCCGGCGCCACCCGCCGTTGGTATGGGGGGGTCCATGCAAAAGCGATCGTCATCTCCGGTCTGGCAACCACCGACTTCTGGCCCTGGCGCCCTCAGGCGCCCGCTGGCCACCGGCCTCCCGCCGGGCCACCGTCCCGGGCGGCAGCAACCCCGGCAGCGTTCGGAAGGCACCCGGCTCACCGATCTCAGCGTGCTGGGCCTGCTCGCCGCCGGGTCGCTGGCGGTCGACCGCGCGCGCAACACCTGGGCCGCGGGGGGGCGGGACATACGCATGCGCCTGGCCGCGGCCGGCGCGGCCGGGCTGCTGGTCGCCGGGGCGATCGCCGGGGTGGCCACGATGGCCGGCCCCTCCTTCCTCGCCCTCGGGGCGAACGGGCCGGGCAGCCCCAGCACCGCTGCCACCACGCAGGGCCAGCTGCAGCTCCCGCTGCTGCCGCCGATCCCGCTCCCGGCCAACCTCCCGGACATCAACCTCTCGGGCCTCGTCCCGAGCTTCATCCCGCCGCCCCCGCCGCCTTCGCCCCCGCCGCCTCCGGCCTCGCCGCCTCCATCGGCGAACAACCCGGATAACGCACCGTCGTCGTCGACGGTCGCCGACGCCCGGCTCGGCAGCATCCCCTACTACTCCAGCCCGGGCGGTGCCCAGGAGGGGACGGTACCGGGCAGCAACGTACTGGGGCAGACCGAGTCCTTCCTTGTCGTCGACTCCCAGCCCGGCTGGTACCACGTCGAGCTCCCGATCAAGCCGGACGGATCCACTGGATGGATCAGGTCGTCCGACGTCACCACGCGCACCGACACCTACGCCATCGTGGTCCACCAGGCCAGTTTCAAGCTGAACCTGTACAACAACGGCTCGCTGATCCACACCTACACCGTGGCGGTCGGGGCGCCGTCGACGCCGACGCCGGACGGCAACTACTACGTCCTGGTCTCGCAGGCCTACAACGGGGCGCCGTACGCGGTAGGGATCTTCGGGCTCTCGGTGTTCTCGACGGTGCTCCAGGGTTGGGCAGGCGGCGGGGAGATCGGCATCCACGGATGGCAGGACACGAGCATCCTCGGGACCCGCGCCTCGCACGGGTGCGTCCGGATGTCCGGCGCCGACTTCCAGGAGCTCTATAACACCGTGCCGATGGGGACGCCGGTCCAGATCGACGCCCAGTAGCCGCCGCTGCCGGGGACAGGGCCGGGCTGGTCGATAGACTGCGGCCCGTCCATGGACGCACCGGAGGATCCTGAGGTCGATCTCGACGCGCTGCTGGTGCAGATCCGCCAGCGGGCGGACGAGCGCCGCCGGTCGGGGGAGTACCCGCCCGGGCTGGAGCACGACCTCGACGTGCACTTCCGCCACATCGTTGAACACCGCCCGGTCCGGGACCTGGACTCGCTGCACAAGGCGATGGCCAGCTTCGAGTCCGGGCTGACCTTCGATCCGGCCTCGATCCCAACCGGCTCCCGGGTGCCTGGGGGCGAGGTGCTGCACCGCACCGTGTCCAAGGTGGTCACCCGGCAGGCCGGGTGGCTCGCCCAGCAACTGCAGGACTTCGCCGAGGCGGTCCGGGTGATCCTCTGGAAGATGATCGAGACGCTGGACAGCCCGACCCACGTCCATTCCGAACTGACCGCCGAGCTCGACGCCGTCCTGGACCGGCTCGCCTACTACGAACGGGCACCGGCCGACGCGGCAATGCTCGGCTCGATCCTGCGCCGGTTGGAGGCGCTGGAGGCTGCCCAGCTGCCACCGTGGGCGGCGGCCTCGCCGGAGCTGCCGGCCGGGGCGCTGAGTCCGGAGGCCGCCGCCGGACGGCTGGCCGGCTACGAGCCGTCGGTCGTCCTCGAACTCCCGCACGCGGCTCCCGAACTGGCCAAGACCGAGCCGGCCTCGCTCGGCGGACTGGCGTTGCTCGGGGGGCTGGACGGGGTGCCCAAGGAGGCGCTGGCTGGCGTGTTCGGTGGCGCCGCGGCAAGCCTGCGCCCGGGCGGGATCATGGTGCTCGACTCGCCCGGCCCGCTGCACCCGGCCCAGCTCACCTTCCTGTGCCGGGAGGCCGGTTTCTCGGAGGTGACGGTCGAGTGGCGGCCGCCCCCGCCTGCACCCGGG
>DAIQBQ010000067.1:0-11747 GCA_036781065.1 Actinomycetota bacterium | reverse complement strand
GAGCCGGTCGGCGGCCTGCCCTGCCTGGATGATCGGGTCGCCGGCCGCGACGTCGGCCTGCGTGAAGGCCGCGGCGATCGCGGTCAGGACCGCCGGATCATCGAAGTCGTGGAGCAGCGGGACCTCGGCCAGCGACTCCGGGATGACCGCCACGCGGGCTCCCGTGCTCTCGAAATCCACCCGCCCGTCACCGAGGACGAAGGTCCGCCGGCGGTTCACCCGGTAGATGCCACCGGAGACCTGGACCCAGGGCAGGATCTTGAGCAACCAGCGCGAGCTGATGCCCTGCATCTGGGGCGTCGTCTTGGTGGTGGTCGTGAGTTGTCGGGCGGCCTGGGTCGCCAGGCTGGTCGGAGCCTGTCCGTTGCGGGCCGCCACGTCCTCGACGGTCTGCGCCATCAGTGCACCCCCTTGTCGGTTGGTGGTCGTTGTTCAGCCGGTTGCTGGTTCGTTGTCCTTGCCGCTCGGCCCGGTTTGGGCCGTCGGGCACCCAATGCGTCCTGGGAGAAGGATCAGCGGAGGGCCCCCGTAGTCGCCCGTTCTACGCGGCTGCCGCCGGTCTGGCGTCTGTTCCGCCGTCTGTGTCAGTGTCTAATTCGCCCGGGTGGCTTGAAGTCGCAGCGGGTTCCCAGGATTCGCCAGTAGGCTGAGCGGGTGGTCAGGCGGACCTCGCACGGACGCAGTCACCTGCTTGTGGCCGCAGGGATGGGGGCAGCGCTGTCCCTGCTCGTCGCGTCCTGCAGCTCGCCGACCTCATCGGCCACCAATATCCGGGACCCGACCGCCTCGGTGACCGCCAAGCCGGACTACACCGCGGCCTGCTCGCCGTCCGGCCCGGACCAGTCGACGCCCTGCCTGAGAGTGACGCTGGCGGCGATCGACGCGGCTCGGGCCAGGGAGCACCTGAAGCCGATGACGATCCCGGCCGACTACGCCACGCTGAGCGTGCCGGAGCAGCTCCTCGTCGTGCTCGACGCCGAGCGGGTCGACCGGGGCCTGGACCCATTTGCCGGGCTGAGCCCGGTGCTCGATGCCGAGGCGGTCACCGCCGCCGCCGCGGCACGGCTCCCCGGTGCCCCGGGGCGGGGATTCCGCTCGGTCGACACCGAATGGATCGGCGATATCAGCAACGCCCTGGACGCCGACTACGAGTGGATGTACGACGACGGTCCGGGAAGTATCCAGGGTTGCCACCGGTCGGGGCAGTCCGGATGCTGGGCCGACCGGCACATCGTGCTCGACGACTTCGGCTCGGACGGGTCTGGAGACAGGGCCACCCTCGTCATGGGGGCCGGCTTCGATCCCACTGGCGACACCTCGCGCGGCGACGAGGGCGGGACGTCGCTGGCGGTGACGCTGGCGACGACGAACCGTCCGGACGGGCTCGTCTACACCTGGGACCAGGCGCAGGCGGACATCGCCAGCGCCGCCCTGCAGCCAGCCGACGCTCCGCCGGCCAATGCCTCGGCGACCCATATCGCCGATCCCCCGCAGACCATCTCGCCCAACCCCGACTACACGGAGGTGTGCGCCTCCTCAGGCCTGGACAGCTCGAGCGGGTGCATCCAGACGGTACTCGCTGCCATCGACAACGCCCGGTCCCAGGAGGGGGTCAAGCCCATGGCACTGCCGCCCGGGTACGCGGCCATGACGGTCCCGGATCAGATCTTCGTCGCGGTCAACCTCGAGCGGGTCGACCGTGGCCTGCCGCCGTTCAGCGCGCTCACCACGCAGCTGGACTCCAACGCTCAGGTCGGGGCCAACGACGCCAACGACCCGCCCGACCCGGGCAAGGACTACAGCGTTGTTGACACCGAATGGGCCGGGGGTTCCAGCAACGGCCTCGACGCCGACTACGGCTGGATGTACGACGACGGCATCGGGAGCGGGAACCTCGACTGCCCGGACAAAGGGGGGCCCGGCTGCTGGGGGCACCGCCACGGGCTCCTGGACAACTTCGGTACCGTCGGCACGCTGGTGATGGGGGCGGCGGTCAACCCGACGTCGGACACCGGTGACGACAAGGGCGGGCCGTCGATGGCCGCCACCCTGGCAGTCACCAGCGGCCAGACGGGCACGCTGGTGCTCAGCTGGAGCCAGGTGCTGGCGACGATGCCCTCGGCCACACCTTCGCCCCTGCCCTAGCCTCAAGTTTCCGGGACCTGTGCGGCAAGATCCTTCTTTGGAACGTGGCGGCTCTATGTGATCCTTCACGTTACAAAGAACCCGTTGCAGGGCGCTCAAGCGGGAGTTGCATTGCCTTGAGGCGGGTCCCTGCCAGCGGGCTGGCGGGCTCTATAGGCGGGCTTTACAGGCGGGCTCTATAGCGGCGGGACACCGGTAATCTGAAGAGAGGGGTCGGTTCGGCGAGGAGCCGAGCATGCGGGACGCAGCGGCGGTCCAGCGGGCGGTCCGGCGGCACTACGCCGAGGTGGCGGGAGCCTCGTTGGACCCGAGCGAGTGCGGCCTCTGCGACGGCAATTCCGGCGCCTGCTGGTGCAGGGCCGGCGGGAACAACGGTTTCGGCATCTTCTCCTACGACGACGTCGCGCTTTCCGCACTGCCGCAGGCGGCAATCGATGCAGCGGTGGGGTGCGGCGACCCGATCTCGGTTGCTCACCTCCACGCCGGCGAGCACGTCCTCGACCTTGGCTGCGGCGGGGGCATCGATGTGATCCTGGCCGCCGCTCAGGTCGGGCCGACCGGCCGGGTCTGTGGCGTCGACATGACCGACGAGATGGTCGACCTGGCCCGGCGCAACGTCGCCGAGGTGGGGCTGGCCAACGTCGAGATCACCACCGGCGCGATCGAGGATCTGCCCTTGCCGTCGGAGTCCTTCGACGTGGTGATCGCCAACGGCGTCATCAACCTGTCCATCGATAAGCCCCGCGCCCTCACCGAGGCGGCACGTGTGCTGCGCCCCGGGGGGCGGTTTGCCATGACCGACGTTGTCGCCGATCCAGACCTCGACGAGGGGGCCCGGTCCGATATGGAGTGGTGGACCGGGTGCATCGCCGGCCCGTTGACCGCGGAGGAGTACCGCAAGCTGCTGGCGGCCGCCGGGATGGTCGGCGTCTCGCTGGTCGAGTCGCACCGGGTCCACCGCCTCGCCGGCTCAGCGATCATCCGGGCCCGCAAGCCGGAGCTGCCCGGGCCTCATGCCCTCACCAGAGGACCTTCACGAGCACGTTGGCGTAGGTAGATGCTTGTTTTTGCCCGGATACCGGGCAAAAATCACACCAAGCAGGTTCTAGCTCCGCCAGCCGTCAACCACTCGCCGGGCCACCGCCGGGTCCGAGCGGGCCGAGGAAGCCCGGCCCGGGACCGCCCCCGGCGCCGAGGGTTCCCTCCCGCACCGCGCTGGCGTTGATGCTGCCGTCGCTGCCGGTCGTGCCGGTGACCCGGACCGTCTCACCTGTGCTCAGCGCCGCCAGCGACACCTTCTTCGTGACGGAGACCGCCGTCGACGAGTCGGTGGTGACGGTGACGGTCGTGCCGTCGGACTCGGTGAGGGTCAACGTCGACCCGTTGATCCCGGTTACCTTCCCGGTGCCGGCGCCCAGCCCGGCCCGGTTGGCGAACCGGCCGCCGAGGCCGGGTGCGGCCGGTGTGGCCCCCGAGTCGACGATGCGGGTGGCGGCGATGCTGCCGCTGGCGTTGCTCCCGATGACGACCACGTTGTCGCCCTGGGCGATGTCGCTAACCGATCCGGAGGAGGTCTTGGTAAACGTCGTGGACGACGACGTGTTGACCTTCACGGAGGCCCCCGCCCGGTCGGTGATGGTCAACGTCGACCCGTTGATCGACGTGATCGTGCCCGTGGCCCCCGAACCGAACCGGCCACCGCGGAAGCCGGGCGGGGGTACCGGGGCGCCGGGAGGGCCAGCCGGGGTAACCGCGCTGGCCGGATGCGAGTCGAGCGCCCGGATGCCGAAGAAACCACCGACGCCGACGACGACGGCGGCCGCAATCACGAGGACGATCGTGCGGGTGCGCCTGCGCCGGGCTTGCTCATCGGTCAGCGGCGCCGGCGGCGGGGCCGGGGGCGGTGGCCAGGTGCCGAACGCGGTCGGCGGGTAGCCACCCCCGGGGCCGTAGCCGCCCGCGGCCGGGGGAGGGTAGGGGAGCGTGGCAGTAGTGGCGCCGTAGGCGCCCGCCGCCGCGGGATCATAGGGCAGCGAGGAAGTGGGGCCCCCGTAGGCCTGGCTGGCACCCCCGGGGGCAGGTCCGTAGAGCTGGTACGGGTCGTAGCCCCGGTACGGGTGGTAGGGGTCGTACGGGTAAGAGGCAGGGCCGGCCGGCGCTGCCGGGGCCGGGATCGGGTCCGGGAGCGAAGTGGCCGGAGCGGGCTCCCCGGGACCGGGGCCGGGCTCGGCGTCGGAGTGCCCTCCCGGTGTCGTTCCAGCCGGATCCGGATCGGTCGCCCCGGTCTCCCCGGTGGGTGGCTCGGGGGTGTGCTCGTCCATGGTGGTCTCCTTGTGCGGGCTCTTGGTTCCCATCCTGGGCTGCTCATATCGAGAGCGCCTGAGGAATGGCTGGGGACAGGGCCATGGTTTCCCGACAACTGTTGGCCCAACCCACATGGCTGAGCGCCCAGAGGTACAGGGCCGCGGTGAGCATGCCGATACCAATCACGACGAGGTTGGCCCGCAGCCAGGCCGCAGCATCCCGGTGGCGCCCCGGTGCGGGTGCGGCGGCGGTGCGGCTTGGGGTGGGATCGAGGGCCGGGTTGCGCCTGAGTCACGCTCCTTGCTGCGGGATTGGGATGGCGGTCGTGGGTGGATCGGAGAGCTGGTCGAACACGGTGGCCGAGGTGATCTGGTAGTGGCCGGCTTGTGGCGCCGCACGCTCGACGCCCCGCATCAGGCGGGCCTGCGCCTCCGCCGTCTGGACGAGCCCGGTCTGGACGAGCCCGGTCTGGACGAGCCCGGTCTGGAGCAGCCCGAGCCGGTGCGTGCTGGCCCCAACCTCGTACGCCGGTTAACAGGCGGTGATGAGACCATCATGGGGTATGGTAACCAGCATCCCTCTATGGTTTCCTCCCCTCCATCGCCCACCCCGGGACGTCGCATGACGATTGCCGGCCTCGTTGCCAGGTACCGTGCGCACATCGTCAGGCTGCTTCGCTACGCCTCGGTTTCGGTGGTCTCCACCGCCACCAGCCTGACCGTGCTCGGGATCCTCGTCGGGCTGATCAACGCCCCGGCCGGCTGGTCCAACGCGGTCGCCACCACCATCGCCACCATCCCTTCGTTCGAGCTCAACCGCCGGTGGGTGTGGTGCTACAAGGGCCAGCGGCTGGTCTTCCGCCAGGTCGTCCCGTTCTTTGCCCTCAGCCTCACCGGCCTGGGGCTGTCGACCCTCAATGTCCACCTGGTCGGCGAGTGGGCCACCCACGCCCACATCGACCGGCTGACCCGGACGGGCCTGATCGGCTTCACCAATGTCGCCACCTTCGGGCTGCTGTGGGTGTTCCAGTACGTGCTCTGCGACCGGGTCCTTTTCCGCAACCGGTCTGCGGTGGGCACCGCCTGCGAAGCGGACCAAGAAGAGGACGGCGATGCCGGGGCCGCCGAGCCGTGGGACTACGGCGACGTCCTCGAAGCTGCGCCCCGCCGATCCGCCAACATCCCCCCGGTTGACTAACTGCCGGCAGGGTTTTACTGCTCCGTAACGTTCGGGGTTTACCATTGACGAACGTTCGCCAGCAGCCGCAACCGCCTGCGAGTGGAGCGGCACGGGCAAGGGGGTAGGCCAGGTGTTAGGGGACGAACAGCTGGAGTTCGTGGATTGCCCTGAGTGCGGGTTCCCGGCCATGGTAGAGCATCGGTTCTCCGTCGCTTCGACCGAAGGTCCCGTTACCCACGCAGTCACCTTCTGCGTCCAGCTCCACCGGCTGCGCACGGCCGAGGCGGTGGCGGTCCGAGAGCCGCGGGTCCAACCAAGCGCCGCCGCCGATGAACCCAACGGCTGAGTGACCATCCCCTTCGCCTACCCGCCGCTGATCTTCTGCCTGCGGATCTCACTGCCCGACCTCCCCGGAACGTTGGGCCGGGTCGCCACCGCGTTCGGGACCGGCGGGGTCAACATCCTGACCCTGGATGTCGTCGACCGGGATAACGGGACGGCCGTCGACGACCTGCGGGTTGAGGCCCCAAACGGGATGCAGGAGGCGCTCCGCCAGGCGGCCAAGGATGTGCCCGGGTTCGCCGTCGAGTATGTGCGGCCGCTCGAGGCGTTCGGACACGTCCTTGAGCCGATCGAGCTGGCCGCCCGCCTGTCCGGCGCAGGGGCCGACGCCATCGAGATGCTGATCGAGCACCTGTCCGACGCCTTCGCCGCCAGCTGGGCGATGGCCATCGACGTCGCCGAATCCCCACCTGTGGTGCTGGCCGCGGGCCTCGGGGTCCCGAGCGCCGCCCGCATCCCGCCTGACTGGCTGGATTTCTCTGACCTTGGCGGTGACGCCGATGGTGGCGCCGTCCCCGAACCCCGGCCCCGCCGTACTGATGACGGGTTGGAGGTGGCTGCCGCCCGGCTCGGCCCTCCCTCCCGGGGGGTGCTGCTCGGCCGCGAAGGCGGCCCGCGGTTCCGGGCCTCGGAACGCGCTCACCTGCGGTTGCTGGCCGGGATCGCCGCCTCGGTGGTGGCGACTGCCCCGGAGGGAGCAGCGGCGGTCTAAAGCGGGCGTCACCGGGTTTCCGCGGTGGATTTTGCCGATGCCGGCATACCAAGAAAGTTCAGCGTGGAAAAAGTGGGGTCCTAGACAACGTTGATGGTGACGTCGAATTCCTCGAGGAACATCGGGCAGGCGACCATCGGCCCGGTCGGGCAGATCGGCCCCCCGGTGTCCCGGATCGTCGACTGCCCGGCGGCGACCGCCACGATCTCCCACTCCGCTCCGGCCGGGGCGAGTGCCGGTTCCGCAGCCGCCCCGGGGACCGGGGGCAGCGGTGAGGCGGCAATCGGTGTCAACGTAACCGAGTTGCCGGTGACGGTGGGCTCACCCCAGCGCAGCCCGTTGTTCAGCTCCAGGTAGGCGACCGCCCCCCGCCCGAGCGTGATCGCCTGCCCCGAGTTGGCGTTCGTGATGACCGTCCCCGATCCCACCGCGTTGGCCGTGGCGAGCGGCGACGGGCTCCGGGCGGCGGTCGGCGACGGTCTGGGCGAGGAGGAGCCCGGATGGGGGGACGGGGTGGCGACCGGGCTCGGGGTGGGTGCGACCGCCATCGGCGAGGGGGACGCCGACGGTGAGGCCGATGGGGGTGACGCCGACGAGTGGGCGGCCTTCGTGGCGGGGCTGTGCGCGCAGGCGGTCAGGCCAAGCAGGCAGGCAATGGCAGCTACCCACAGCCGGCTCCGCCCGGCTCTGGCCGCGCGCAAACGTTCCCCCCGGTCAGGAGCGCAGTTCCGCCCGGCCACCATGCCGATGATACGCCGACGATCCCGTCTGCCCATACCGGGTTGGACGGGGCCGGGACCCGGGAAGTTCCCGGGATCCCTGTCCGAGGTTGTCACGAATTAGACATTAGTGAGTATGGCTCCCCTGTGACGCGAGCGGCGCAAGTCCGGTACCATTTTTTGACGGAGCATCAGCCGGAGGTTCGGCACCTGAAGACGCAACCGGCGTGCCGGCACGGCCGCCCTAGAGGAACAGCGAGGCCTCACCGGGTCTCGCTGGCGGCTCTGGTTCTCGCCTTGGTGGCAACCTCGGTGATCGCCGGCGGAGGCCCGTCGCTGGGAGCAGCTTCCCCGGCGACCTCCCCGGTCGGGGGCCCGCCCTCGCTGCCCCCCGGGACGACGGTGCAGGGCCCGGCATCGGCGACCAGCCCGCTCCACGTGCTTATCTCGCTGCAGCCGGCCGACCCGGCGGGGCTGGTCGCCATGGCCACGGGGGTGTCGACGCCGGGGTCGCCGGAGTATCGCCACTACCTGACAACCCCCCAGTTCGCTGCTCGGTTCGGCGCGAGCGCGTCCACGGTGGGCGCCGTCGAGTCCGGTCTGGCCGGCCTGGGGCTCGCCGGGGGGACGCTGTCGGCCAACCGGCTGTCGATTGCCTACTCGACGACAGCGGCTGCCGCCAGCGCGGCGTTTGCGGTCCCGATCCAGGATGCCGTGCTGCCCGGCGGGCGGCACGCCTACGTCAACGCCGGGGCGCCCAGGGTTCCGGTGGGGATCGCCCCGTGGATCCAGGCGATCGACGGCCTGGACGACCTGCCAGCGGCAGCCCCGGACTACATCCTCCCCACCCAGCCGGCGCTGCCCACTGCCCCGGCAGCCGCTCCGGCGGCCTCCGGTCCGGTCGCCTGCAGCCAGGCCTCGGGGGCGGCGTCCACTGCCGGGGCCTACGTGCCGGCCCAGCTCGCCTCGGCCTACGGTATGTCGAGCCTGTACACCAACGGCCACCTCGGCGCCGGCCAGTCGATAGCGATCTTCGAACTGAGCACCTACAACTCAGCCGACGTCACCAACTACAAGAACTGCTTCGGGGTGTCGACGAGTGTCCGCAACATCGCGGTCAATGGCGGGACCACCGACAGCTCGGGTGACGTCGAAGTGGAGCTCGACATCGAGGAGGTGATCGGGTTCGCCCCGCAGGCCAACATCCTCGTGTACGAGGGGCAGAACTCCGACGTCGGCATCCTGAACACGTTCACCCAGATCGCCAACGACGACACCGCCCAGGTGGCGACGACGAGCTGGACGTCGTGCGAGCCGGCCACCGGCTCGCAGCTGATGCAAGCCGAGAGCACCGTGTTCGCGCAGATGGTGACCCAGGGTCAGACGGTGTTCGCCGCCTCCGGTGATCAGGGCTCCAACGGCTGTTTCGGCACCGACTCGCTCGCCCCCAACGTCGCAGTCGACGACCCGGCGTCGCAGCCGGATGTCACCGGGGTCGGCGGGACATCGATGACGAGCCCGGGAACGCCGCCAACCGAGGTCGTCTGGAACGACGGATCGGGCGCCGGCGGCGGCGGCCTCTCGACGCAGTGGCCACAGCCGAGCTGGCAGGTCGGGCCGGGCGTAACCAACACCTTCTCCAGCGGCAAGAACGAACGGGAGGTACCCGACGTCTCGGCCTCGGCCGATCCTTCCCACGGCTACATCATTTATTACACCGGGGCCAACATCAACGGCAGCACCGGGTGGCTGGCGATCGGCGGGACCAGCGCGGCGGCGCCGCTTTGGGCATCGGTCATCGTCCTCGCCAACCAGACCTGCGCATCGTCGCTCGGCTTCCTGAACCCGAGCCTGTACGCATTCGGGCAGACCTCCGGGTCGTTCAACGACATCACATCGGGCAACAACGAGTTCATGAACAACTCGACGGACTACCCGGCCACCGCCCACTACGACCTGGCGACCGGCTTGGGCACCCCGATCGTCACCTCGGGCAGCGGCGGCGGCCTGATCCAGGACTGGTGCCCGGGCCCGGTGTTCACGGCCGATTCGCCCCCGGCCACGGCGACGGTTGGCACTCCCTACAGCTACACGTTTGCCGCCTCCGGCACGCCGGCCCCGACCTATTCGATCGGCAGCGGGGCGCTGCCGCCCGGCCTGTCGCTGAACGCCACGAGCGGTCTGCTTTCCGGCACCCCGGCAGCCGGCGGCGTCTACAGCTTCACGGTGGTGGCGACCGGCTCAGCCCCCACCTCGACCCCGACGCTCACGATCACTGTTTCCCAGGCTCCGTCGTTCACCAACGACTCGCCGCCAACGACGGCTGCCAACGGCGTCGCCTACAGCTACACCTTCACCGCCGCTGGCTATCCCCCGCCCAGCTACGCCGTCAGCTCTGGCTCGCTCCCCGCCGGCCTGACGCTGGACCCGGCCTCAGGGCTGCTGTCCGGGACACCCACGTCGACCCAGACCGTGACCTCGTCGTTCACGGTGTCGGCCAGCAACGGCGTGGGGAGCCCGGCGACCTCGCCGACCCTCAGTATCACGGTGTCGCCGCCGCAGCCGCCGGCGTTCACCGCCGATTCGCCGACGACCCCGGCGACGGTCGGCAAGCCGTACGCCTACACATTCACCGGCTCGGGCAACCCGGCCCCGGCATTCTCGCTCGCCTCCGGGTCGCTGCCGCCGGGGTTGATGCTGGCCTCGTCGGGAACGCTGAGCGGCACCCCGACCGCGGCTGGCACCTACACCTTCACCGTGGCGGCGGCCAACGGGGCCGGCACGGTTAGCAGCCCGAGCCTGTCGATCCTGGTCAACACCGCCCCGGTGTTCACCGCCGATTCGCCGCCGGGCGGAACCGTCGGCGTCGCCTACTCCTACACCTTCGCTGCCGGCGGGAACCCGGCCCCAACCTTCTCGGTCAGCTCCGGGTCGCTACCCCCCGGGCTCTCGCTGAACGGGTCCAGCGGCGTCCTCTCGGGCACCCCGACCGCGGCTGGCAGCTACACCTTCACCGTCTCGGCATCCAACGGGATCGGGAACCCGGCGGTGACCCCGCCGATCACGCTGGCGGTCAACCGGGCCCCGGCGTTCACCGCCGACAGCCCGCCCGGAGGCAGCGCCGGGCAGGAGTACGCCTACGTCTTCACCGCCACCGGTTCACCGGCACCGACGTTCGCGGTGGCCTCCGGGGGATTGCCCCCGGGTCTCGCCCTGGTCCCGGGCTCCGGCCTGCTGGCGGGGATCCCGACGGCGGTGGGGACCTATGTGTTCAGCGTGTCGGCTTCCAACGGGGTGGGGACGCCGGCGGTGACCCCGGCGCTGGCGGTGACCATCGCCGGGTCAGCCCGGACCGGCAAGGGCTACTGGGAGGTCGCCTCCGACGGTGGCCTGTTCTCCTACGGCGATGCCCAGTTCTTCGGATCGGCCGGGTCGCTCACCCTCAACAGGCCGATCGTGGGCTTGGCGGCGACCCCCGACGGCAAGGGCTACTGGGAGGTCGCCTCCGACGGTGGGCTGTTCTCCTACGGCAACGCCACCTTCTACGGGTCGATGGGGGGCAAGCCAATAAACAAGCCGATTGTGGCGATGGTGGCCACTCCAGACGGCAAGGGCTACTGGGAGGTCGCCTCGGACGGAGGGCTGTTTGCCTTCGGCGACGCGCACTTCTTTGGCTCGACCGGCGGGATGCACATCAACCAGCCGATCGTCGGCATGGTGGCGACGCCGGACGGGCAGGGCTACTGGGAGGTCGCCTCCGACGGTGGCCTGTTCTCCTACGGCGACGCCACGTTCCTCGGGTCCACCGGCGGGATGCACATCAACCAGCCGATCGTCGGCATGGTGGCGACGCCGGACGGGCAGGGCTATTGGGAGGTCGCCTCCGACGGTGGCCTGTTCTCCTACGGCGACGCGCACTTCTTTGGCTCGACCGGCGGGATGCACATCAACAAGCCGATTGTGGGCATGGCGGGGGCCTGAGCTATGAAGCCGAGCTTTTGTGAGTGAAAACTAACAAATATGACCCATTTTCACGCACAAAACAAAGATCCAGCCCGGGGCCTGGTCCCGGCTAGACTCCGGCCCGGTGAAAGCACACACGGTCTACATGACCTTCCAGACCGCCGAGCGGCGGGAGTTCATCCGGATCACCGGCGACGTCGCCCGGGCCGTTGACGAGGCGGGGATCCGGGAGGGCATGGTGCTGGTCTCGGCGATGCACATCACCGCCGGGGTCTGGGTCAACGACAACGAGCCCGGCCTGCACGCCGACGTCCTGGAGTGGCTTGACAAGGTCGCCCCGCCGAGCTGGCAGCCACCGGCCAATGAGGTCGCCGAGGCGCTGC
>DAIQBQ010000066.1:0-11770 GCA_036781065.1 Actinomycetota bacterium | reverse complement strand
CGGCCCCGGGGGCGCTGAGCGCCGGTCAGCTCCAGCGCGCCCGCCGCCAGCACGCCGCTCGCCACGAAGCCGGCGAGCGGTCCGGCGCCGACCAGGTACGCCCCGGACCCCCCCGCCGCGCCGATGTCGGAAAGCCCCTCGGCGGCGAACGACTGGCCGCGCAGGACGGTGAACACACCGACCGGACCCGACACCGCGGCGACAACCGCACCGATGGTGAGGGCAGTCCGCACCGAGGCATTGGCAAAGAAGCCGGGAGCGACGATCGCGCCCACTACGAGGCCGCCTCCTCCGCCTCGGCGCACGGCTCGAACTCCGGGTCGCAGTCCCCCGGTGGCGCCGCC
The DNA here is from genome assembly GCA_036781065.1 of Actinomycetota bacterium. Taxonomy (GTDB): domain Bacteria; phylum Actinomycetota; class CADDZG01; order JAHWKV01; family JAOPZY01; genus DAIQBQ01. The sequence continues at coordinate 11,426 of DAIQBQ010000066.1, read as the reverse complement.
CCGGCTTCGGCCCGCGGGTCGGGCCCGGCGATCACGAGCACCCGGTTGTGGATGCGGACCACGTCGACATGGTGGCCGTAGAGCGCGCTCAGCACGTCTGGCTGGACGACCTCGGCGGTCGGGCCGCTCGCCGCCCGGCCCCCGGCCAGGTAGACGATGCGGTCCATCACCGGAAGCAGCGTGTTCATCTCGTGGGCCGACAGCAGCACCGCGATGCCCTGGCTGCGGGCAATCGCCGACAGCAGGCGCACGACCTCCTGCTCGCTGGCGAGGTCCAGGTTGGCGAGCGGCTCGTCCAGCAGCAACAACCGCGGCCGGCCGATCAGGGCGTGGGCAATCAGGACCCGCTGCTGCTCGCCGCCCGAGAGACTGCCGATCCGCTGGTCGGCGAAGCGCTCGGCACCCACGGCGGCGAGCATCTCGTCGACCCGCTCCCGTCGCTGGCGGGTGGGGATCGGCAGGCCGAAGCGGTGGCCGTCGATGCCGAGGCCGACGAGGTCCCGGGCGCGCAGCGGGACGTCGGGATCGAGCAGCACCTTCTGCGGGACGTAGCCGATCAACGGGTTGCGCCGGTCCCGTGGCCGGCCACCGACCAGCACGGTCCCGGTCGCCGGCTGGAGGCCGAGGATCACCCGGAACAGCGTGGTCTTGCCCGCCCCGTTGCTGCCGATCAGCCCGGTGAACTCGCCGGCGCCGATGCCGAAGCTGACGTCGGCGAGGACCTGGCGCCCGCCAAGGACCACGCTGACGCCGGCCACCGAGAGGACCTGCTCGGGCCCGGTCATGGCAGCTCCTCTGCCGAGACCCCTCTGGCGACGGCCTTCTGCACCGCCTGCATCTCGGCGAGCATCCACGCCTGGTAGGTGAAGCCGGAGGGCATCGTCTCGTAGACGCCCACGACCGGGATCCCATGGCTCTTGGCTGTTGCCAGGAAGCCCTGGGTGAGCGAGTCGGCGACCTGCTGGTTGTACAGCAGTGCCTTGACCTGGTGGCCGGTGAGCAGAGCGTCCTCCAGGGCGACGTCCTGGGGCGACGGGTCGACGCCATTCATGACGTCGGCCTGGAACTGGAACGGGGTGAGGACGTCGGCGCCGGCCGCCTGGAGCAGGTCGTCGGCGACCGGCTCGGTGACCGCCACCGGGGCGCCCGGCTCGGCGGCCTTGAAGCTGGCGATCGCCTGCAGCCACGGGCCGAGCGAGGAATCGAAGCTGGCCAGGTTGGCCTGGAAGGTAGCGGCGTGGGCCGGGTTGAGCGTGGACAGCTCCCGGGCCACCCGCTTGGCGACCGCGGGCATCGTCGAGGGTGCGTACCAGAGGTGCGGGTTCGGCGCCGAGTCGGGCAGACCGAGGAGCGACTGGACGTCGATGACCACCCGTTCCCGGTCCGGAGCGGCGTTCTCGATGGTGTTCATAAAGCTGTCGTAGCCCAGCCCGTTCTGGACCACCAGCTGAGCAGCGCTGACCTCCCGGGCGATGCTCGGGCTGGCCTCGAAGCTGTGCGGGTCGGTGTTGGGGTTGCTCATCACCGCGCTGACCTGGACGTAGCGCCCGCCGATCTGGCTGATCACACTGGCGTACTCGTTCTCGGCCCCCACCGCCTGGATGACACCGGGGTCACCCCGCTGCGCCGGGGCCGAGCAGGCGGCGGCAACCAGCGCGAGCGCCGCCAGCACGGCCAGCCCGAACCCACGGCTGCGCAGGATGAGCACCATGATGAGAATGATAACCACATCTGGCCGGCCCCTTCAACGCTAAGGATTCCAGGGCCACCAATACGAGAGACACATGGTCATGAGAACCATTCCCTGGAGGGTGTCCGATGCTATCCTGGTGCCATGGCTGCCGCCCCTGGCTTGCACGACGCCGTCGCCCTCCGCCTGGCCCAGGCGGACCAGCGCTACACGCCGCTGCGCCAGGCGCTGGTCGAGACGCTCGCCGCCGCCGGCAGGCCGCTGACCATCCCGGAGATCCTGGCGGCGACGCCGTCGCTGCCCCAGTCCAGCGCCTACCGGAACATCACCGCCCTCATCGACGCCGGGGTCGCCACCCGGCTGCCGGGCACAGACGACCACGGCCGCTACGAGCTCGCCGAAGAGCTGTCCGGCCACCACCACCACCTGGTGTGCGCCAGCTGCGGCAAGGTCGACGATGTCGCCCCCAGCCCGCGGCTGGAGCGGGCGCTGGCGGAGGCCGCCCGGGCCGCCGCCGAACAGCAGGGCTACAGCGTCACCGACCACCGGTTCGACCTGGTCGGCGTCTGCCCCGACTGCCGCTGACCGCCTCCGGCGGGAAACAGGACAATGGGATCTGCCCGCCGCGGCGGGCCACGGGCAGCGGCGTGAATGCCCAGGACGAGAGGACCGGGCCCCGGTCGTGCCGCCCGACCGGGTAGGAATCCGGCCCAGGAGCCTCCTCACGATTTGCCGGTCCATAGCTTACGCATATCAACAATGATCTACGTAACCCCACGTGGACCACTGTCATGATTTCCGGCGGAATCCGCCTGAAATCAGGACAGTTGGATTTGCCCGCGGCGAACGAAGTCCCTCAGGAGGCCCGGAGGACCCGTCATCCGGCTTGTGCACGCCGGACTGCAATCTGGGGTGTTTATCCTTCCGAGGAGCTGCGGCGCCGAGCCTCGGCCAGCGCCGTCTCCAGGTCGGTGGGCAGCGGCTCCGTACGGTCGATCCGCTCTCCCGTGATCGGGTGGTCAAAGGCTAGCCGGGCGGCGTGGAGGAACGGGCGCTCAAGGCCAAGCGCCGCCGCCAGCGGCCGGGTGGAGCGGCCGTAGCTGGGGTCGCCCACCACCGGGTGGCCGACGTGGGAGAGGTGCACCCGGATCTGATGGGTCCGCCCGGTGTGCAGCTCGACGGCGACCAGGCTGGCCGGGCTCGGCAGGTCCCCGCCACGGAACGCCTCGCGCACGGTGAAGGTCGTCACCGCCTCCCGGCCGGCGGCGGTCACCGCCATCCGGGTGCGGTCCCGGGTCGACCGGCCGATCGGCGCCTCGATCCGCCCCGACGGGAGGGTGAAGGTCCCGGCGACCAGGGCCAGGTATCCCTTGGCCACCGCCCGCTGCTTGAACGCCGCCACCAGGCCCCGGTAGGCGGCGCCGGTCTTGGCGACGACCATCAGTCCGGAAGTGCCGACGTCGAGCCGGTGGACAATCCCGGGACGGCCCTCGCCGGCCTCGCCGGCCAGCGGCATCACCGCGGCAAGCGCCTCGACGAGCGTTCCGCCGGGTGCCCTCCGGGCGGCGGGGGCCGGGTGGACGACGACCCCGGCCGGCTTGGCGACGATCGCCAGGCCGGCGTCCTGGTAGACGATACGGAACGGTGCCGTTGCCGCCGCCGCCTCAGGGACGGACCGAGCTCGGGCGATTACCTGCTCCCCACCTTCGAGCCGGAACGACTTGGCCCGGGTGGTGCCACCGACGGTCACCAGCCCGCCGGCGATCATCGCCTGCACCTCGGCCCGGGACAGATCGATCACGCCCGCCAGCCAGGCGTCGAGCCGGTGGCCGGCAGCGGCGTACTCCACCGTCAGCTGCCAGGCCCCAGCGTCCGGGCTCACGGCTGGCGGGGACGCAGCTCCAGCAGCAGCAGGAGCCCGACCCCGATGACGATCGAGCTGTCGGCCAGGTTGAACGTCGGCCAGTAACGGAAGTGGACGAAGTCGACGACGTGGCCCTGGAGGCCACCGGGGGCGCGCACGATGCGGTCGATCAGGTTCCCGATCCCGCCCCCGGCGACGAGGCCGAGGGCCACCGGGGCGTGGCCCGAGCGGAACCCCCAGAAGAGCACACCCGCCACGATGATCACGGTCGCACCGGCAAACAGCAACGGGCGGCTCTGCAGGATGCCGAAGGCGCCGCCCGGGTTCCGGGTCAGCTGCAGGTCGAGCAGGGTCCCGATCAGCCGCGCCGGGCGCCCGGACGCCAGCAGCTCAGCGGCGAGCGCCTTGGTTGCCTGGTCGACCGCGACGGTCGCCAGCATCGCGGCCAGCAGGATGGCGCGGGCACGCCGTTGGCCGGTGGGAGGGCCCGCTACCGGCGTTCTTCCGCCTTCTTGCACTTCAGGCACAGCGTCACATGCGGCAGGGCTCGCAGCCGGGGGGCCTCGATCGGCTTGCCGCACGACTCGCAGGTCCCGTAGGTCCCGTCCTGGATCTTGTGGAGCGCGCGGTCGATCTTGCTGCGGAGGTCGGTCACATTGTTGGCGATCGAGAGGTCCTTCTCCCGCTCGAAGGTGAACGACCCGGCGTCGGCGTAGTCCTCGTCGAAGCTGACCTCGCCGGACATCTCGGACTGCGACGCGTTGAAGGCCACCTCCTCAAGCGCCGACAGCTGCCGCTCGAGCTCCCCCCGTTGGGTGAGCAGGCTCTGGCGGATCGATGCCAGCAGCTCGGGTTCGAACACGGGCTTCTTGGCGGCGCCGTCGGGGGGGGACAGCGACGGCGAAGTGTGGTCGGGCTTCGCGGCCCCGCTGACCGCCGGGATACCGCTCGCCTTGGCTGGCGCGGCTTTGGCGGCCCCCCGGACCTTCCCACTGCTACCAGTCCCAGTCGCCGCAGGAGCGGCCTTCCCCACGGGAGCGGCCTTCCCCACGGGAGCCGACTTCGCTGGCGGAGCGGCTCTCACCCCGGCCTTGGCGGGAGGCTTGGTCGGGGCCGGCTTGCCGGCAGGTTTGGGCGCGGACTTACCGGCGGCCGCCTTCACCGCTGCCTTCACCGGGGCCTTCACCGGGGGTTTCCCGGCAGCGCCGGCCCGGGCCCGCTGGGGGGCCTTGGCAACCGGCTTCGCCGCGGGCTTGGCAACCGGCTTCGCCGCAGGCGTGCCTGCTGCCGGCTTGGCAGCGGCTTTGGCAACCCGCGTCGCAGGGGCCCTCGGCGCTGCCTTCGCAGGGGCCTTCGCCGCTGCCTTCGCAGCTGCCTTCGCAGCTGCCTTCGCAGCTGGGGCGAGCTTGGCAACCGGCTTCGCCGCAGGCGTGCCTGCTGCCGGCCTGGCCGCGGCCTTGGCGTTGGGGCCAGTCTTGGGATCGCTGCTTCTCGGTGCCATCATCCACCCAGTGCGAGAGTGCTTCGCCAGTGCCCTTTGGAACGTGAGGAGGTATGTCAGGAAAACAGCGCTGCGGCCGTCATATTGGGGACACAACGTCCCCCAGTCAAAATTCGGCGAACCATAGCACCGGGCCCCCAAGCTGTCAAGATCTGGAAACTGCGTTTCTGCCCGAGGGGCACGTGCGGCGCCAGGATACTTCGCTTATTCAGCCCGGGTTTCCCTGAACCGGAGCTGCGCCGGCGGCCTCCCGGAGACGGTGCAACGCCGCGTCGGCATCGACGCCTGCGGCAAGCACCCGCTTCATCCGGCTCTGCTCGCCGGACAGCAAGGTGACGTGACGCCGGGGAATGCCCAGCACCCCGGCAAGCAGGACGAGCAGCGCCTCATTGGCCTTGCCGTCGATCGCCGCCTCGCGCACCTTGACCTTGACCATCCCGGCGTGGGCGCCGACGACCGCGGTGCGGGCTGCCTTCGGCTGGCAGAACACCGCCAGCTCAACGCCTCCGGCCGCCGGGCGCAGCGCCGTGCTCAGGTCCGGGACGTCGGTCACGGCGCGTATAGTAGGTCAGCCATGGACCCAACCTTCTCTCCTGTCGCGTCCCAGGTCAGTTTCCCTGCCCTGGAAGAGCGGATCCTTGCCTTCTGGAAGGCACACGACATCGTCGCCAAGGGCTTGAACCGGAACCAGGGTGGCAAGGAGTGGGTGTTCTACGAGGGCCCGCCGACCGCCAACGGCAAGCCGGGCATCCACCACGTCGAGGCCCGGATCTTCAAGGACATCTTCCCCCGCTTCCAGGCGATGCGGGGCCGCTACGTGCACCGCAAGGCCGGCTGGGACTGCCACGGGCTGCCGGTCGAGCTGCAGATCGAACGGGAGCTGGGCTTCAACCGCAAGGCCCAGATCGAGGAGTACGGCATCGAGAAGTTCAACGCCGCCTGCCGGGAGTCGGTGCTGCGCTACGTGGCCGAGTGGGAACGGCTGACCGAGCGGATCGGCTTCTGGATCAACATGGAGGACGCCTACCTCACGATGGAGCCGGAGTACGTCGACAGCGTGTGGTGGAGCCTGAAGGCGCTCTACGACGCCGGGCTGCTGTTCCTCGACCACAAGTCGGTCCCGTACTGCCCGCGCTGCGAGACCGCCCTCAGCGACCACGAGCTGAACTACGCCGGCTCCTACCAGACCGTCGTCGACCAGAGCGTCTACGTCCGCTTCCCGCTGGTCGACGACGGCGCCGACCTGCTGGTGTGGACGACCACCCCGTGGACCCTGCCCTCGAACCTGGCTGCGGCGATCAACCCGGAGGTCACCTACGCCAAGGTCGCCTGGGGGGCCGAGCGGCCGGTGATCCTGGCCGAGGCGCTGGTCGAGACCGTGCTCGCCGAGGGGGCGCGGGTGATCGAGACGATCCCGGCGGCCCAGCTGGCCGGGCATCGCTACCTGCCACCGTTCCACTTCGTGGAGCCCGATGGCCCGGCCTGGTTCGTGATCGAGGAGGAGTACGTCACGACGACCGACGGCACCGGCATCGTGCACATCGCCCCGGCCTTCGGTGCCGAGGACCTGGAGGCCGGCCGCCGCCACGGGCTGCCCTTCGTCAACCTGGTCGACCCGTCCGGCCACTTCCTCCCCGAGGCCACGCTGGTCGCCGGGATGTGGGTCAAGGACGCCGACGCGGTAATCATCGAGGACCTGCGCAACCGGGACCTGCTGTTCAAGGTCGAGGGCTACGAGCACAACTACCCGCACTGCTGGCGGTGCGGCACGCCGCTGCTCTACTACGCCAAGAGCTCCTGGTTCGTGCGGACGACCAAGCTGCAGCAGGCGCTGATCGCCGAGAACGAGAAGACGAACTGGCACCCGGAGGCGATCAAGCACGGCCGCTACGGCGACTGGCTGGCCAACAACATCGACTGGGCGCTGTCCCGGGACCGCTACTGGGGCACCCCGCTGCCGATCTGGACGTGCACCGAGGGGCATCGGACCTGCATCAGCTCGCGGGCGGACCTCGCCGAGAAGGCCGGGCGGGAGCTGAGCGACCTCGACCCGCACCGCCCCTTCGTCGACGAGGTCACCTTCCCCTGCCCGGAGTGCGGCCAGACCGCCCGGCGGGTAGCCGAGGTGATCGATGCCTGGTACGACTCCGGCTCGATGCCCTTCGCCCAGTGGGGCTACCCGTTCACCAACGTCGAGACCTTCCGACGACGCTTCCCGGCCGACTTCATCTGCGAGGCGCTCGACCAGACCCGGGGCTGGTTCTACTCGCTGATGGCGGTGTCGACGCTGGTCTTCGGGCGCAGCTCGTACAAGGACGTGCTCTGCCTCGGGCTGATCGTCGACGAGGACGGTCGCAAGATGTCGAAGAGCGTCGGCAACGTCCTCGACCCGTGGCTGGTGCTGAACGCCCAGGGCGCCGACGCGCTGCGCTGGTACCTGTTCACCAGCGGATCGCCGTGGGCCAACCGGCGGCTCGGGCCGAACGCCATCGAGGAGTTCCTGCGCCGCTACCTGCTGACCCTGTGGAACACCTACTCGTTCTTCGTCACCTACGCCAACATCGACGGGTTCTCGCCGCGCACGGCCACCGCGCCCCCCCCGGCCGAGCGCCCGGAGCTGGACCGCTGGATCCTGGCCGAGCTGCACGACACCGTCGCCGTGGTCACCGATGCGCTGGAGAACTATGACGCCCTCACCGGGGGCCGCCGGCTGGGCGAGCTGGTCGACGACCTGTCGAACTGGTACGTCCGGCGCAGCCGGCGGCGGTTCTGGCGGTCGGGAACCGATCCCGGGGCCGGGGTCGACAAGGCCTGCGCCTACGCCACGCTGCACGAGTGCCTGGTGACCATCGCCCAGCTGACCGCCCCGTACACGCCGTTCCTCGCCGAGGAGCTCTACGGCAACCTGACCGGGGTGGCGGCCTCCGGCGGCAGCGTCCACCTGTCGACCTGGCCGGTGCCCGACCCGGCGCTGGTCGACCGCCCGCTGATCGAGCGGATGACGCTGGCCCGGCAGCTGGTGGCGCTCGGGCGGGCCGCCCGGGCGCGGGCGAAGGTGAAGGTCCGCCAGCCGCTCCCCCGGGCGCTGGCTCTGGTGCCCGCCGCCGAGCGGGCCGGGGTCGAGGCGATGAAGCAGCTGATCGCCGAGGAGCTGAACGTCAAGGAGGTCGCCCTCGTCGAGTCACTGGAGGAGCTGGTCCACTACTCGGTCAAGCCCAACTTCAGGATGCTCGGGCCCCGGTTCGGGCCGCGGATGCCCGCCGTCGCCGCCGCCCTGGGCGGCCTGGGGCCGGAGGCGCTGACCGCGCTGCGCGAGGAGCTCGCCGGCGGCGGGCCGGCGCGGCTGGCGGTCGACGGCGAGGAGATCGAGCTGGGGACCGCCGACGTCGAGGTGCGGGCCGAGAAGCGCGAGGGATTCGAGGTCGAGCACACCGGGCCGTACGCGGTGGCGCTCGACATCGACATCACCGCGGAGCTGCACGCCGAGGGCCTGGCTCGCGATGTCGTGCGGGCGGTCCAGGACGCCCGCAAGGAGGCGGGCCTCGACATCGCCGACCGGATCCGGCTATCGCTGGAGGCCAGTGGCGGGTTGGCGGCGGCTATCGAGGCCCATGAGGGGTGGATCATGGGCGAGGTGTTGGCCGTTGTGTTCGCCCCCACCGGGGCCGAGGCGTTCACCAAGGACGTCGAGATCGAGGGCCAGCCGCTGGCGATCGGCCTCGACAGGGCCTGACCGGCCCTCGCCCCACCGCTGCCCCGGAACGCCTCAGCGGCGTTCGGCCGCGCGGCGGGCCACAGGCAGCGGCGTGAATCCGGGCCGGGTGAGTGAGCAGAAACGGGCGTGATCACACCCCTGGCTGCTCACTCACCCGGAAACGCGAACCCCTGGACAGGGTGGCGCGCCCGACTTCAAGCGCTCCCGGGAAGCTTTCGCGTCAGGCCAGGTGGACTAGGCCCATCAGGGCGGCGCCGGAGGCGGCAGCGAGCAGGCTGCCCGTGAGCCCCCCCCGCCGGCCGGTCCAGCTGACGATCGCCAGGTAGGCGAGGCCCCCGGCCCCGAAGGCCATCCCGGCGCCGAGCACCGGCGGCGCGAGCAGCGGGAGCAGGTACTTCACCACCAGGAACCCGGCGATCACCAGCGCCCAGGACATGACCGTGCGCACCACCGCCTGGCGCATCGACAGCCCGGTGCGGCGCAGGACGGCGACGAGTGCCGTCGCCTCCGGGATCAGGTGGGCGACGAGGCCAACCGAGAGCAGCACGCCGATAGCCACGCTGACCCCGTAGCCGGTGGCGGTGACGATGCCTTCCAGGAACGAATGCAGCCACATGCCCAGCGTCGAAGCCCACCCCGCTCCCTGGTGGCCGAGCGCATCCAGGCCCTTGTGGATGGCGGTGAAGGCAAGCAGCCCGGCGATCGCCCAGGCGACGGTCCGCAGCCCAGCCCGGGCGTAGGCGTAGGGCAGGACCTCGAAGATCGCCGCACCGGCGAAGATCCCGGCCGACAGCGGGACGACCCACAGCCGCCAGGAGGTGACGGACTCCCCGTCGGGCCCGCCGAGCATGGTCGCCTCGAGCGCCGCTTCGTCGTTGGACCCATTCATAGCTGGCCGCTACTTTCGCAGATCTCCCTGGCGCGATGCCGAGGCTCTGTGTGGTGTAAGCGTATTGAGGTCCCCCGCGTATTCCGCGACCCGCTGACCGGCTGGCATACACTTGCGCCCGTGGACCTAGCATCCGCCGCCGGGACGCGCACAGCTGGCCGCTACCGCACCGCCCGGGGACTCTCGGTCGCTGTCGCCGGTCTGTTCGCCGGTCACTGGCTCGTCTACCGGATCCTGGCCCCGAACGCCCTGCAGCGGGCATTGCTGCTCGCCGAGACCGGCCACGCCTACCTGCCGCCGGCCGTTAGCGCCGGGGCGGGGCTGGCGGCGGTGTCCGCCACCGCCACGTTCCTGCTCGGCTTTCGCCGCGGCCTCCGCCGGAAACCGGACCGCGCCACCCGCCGCAACGCTCCACACCGGCACACGCTGGTGACGGCGGTCATCCTCCCGGCACTGACCCAAGCCTTGGCCTTCTGCCTGCTGGAAGCCGTTGAGCGCGTCCTCGCCGGCGCCCCACTGAACGGGCTGCTCGGCCCGTTGCTGCCGGTCGGCGTCGTCTTGCAACTGGCCGTCGGGGCACTCGGCGGTCTCCTGCTGTTCGGGCTCGACCGGGCCGGCGAAACAGCCGGCCACTTCCTGGCCGGCCGGGATCCGGTCCTGCGCCGGCCCGGGGCAACCGTTCCCGTGCTCACCGTTCCCAGCCGGCCGCCACGGCCGTGCCTCGCCGACCCGTTCGGCATCCGCGGCCCACCAGCGGTGACCGCCGGAACCTGATCAACCCAGCTTTCACCTCACATTCTTCGTCAGAAAGGACGCTTCAATGCGTGGTTTCCGCATCGGCGCGGCAGCGACCGCTGTGTCGCTGGTCATGGCAACTGCCGCGTTCTTCACCGTCGCCACCCCCATCGCGGCGTCGGCCCACACGACCGTGATGGCCGGTCCCTATGCCCTGACCTTCGGCTGGATGGACGAGCCCTGCTACACCGGGTCGCAGAACGCGGTCCAGCTGTTCGTCCACCAAGGCAGCGCGACCGGCGCCGCCGTTGGCAACATCTCCGGCCTGCAGGTGGTCGTGACCTTCTCGGGGACGACCAGCTCGCCGATGGCGCTCAACACCGCCTTCGATCCGGACACCGGCCTGGGCAACATGGCCGAGTACGACGCCCCGCTGACCCCGACGGTTGCGGGGAGCTACACGTTCACAATCACCGGGACAATCAACGGCACGAAGGTCAACGTCTCGGCGAGCTCGGGCGACTCGACCTTTGACAGCGCCCACGACCCGAGCGCCATCGAGTTCCCGACCCAGCCCGAGTCGGCCGCACAGCTTACGCAGTCCATCACCAACCTGCAGTCAGCGGTGAAGAGCGACGTCGCCACCGCCAACAGCGCCAAGTCCGCGGCAAATAGCGCCAAGAGCGCCGCCGCTACTGCCAGGGTGCTTGCCATCGTGGCGATCGTCATCGCCGTGCTCCTCGGGCTGGTCGCCTTCAGGGCCGGGCGCCGGAAGGCACCCGTGGCCGAGTAATGGTCCCACGGCAGCTTCGCTGGGCCGTCCTCGCCCTGGCGGCACTGGCGCTCATCGCCCTCCCGGCGGTGGGCGCCCCAGCCGCCGGGCTGCCGGCGCACGCCCTACCGGTCACGACCTCACCCACCGCCGGGCAGACGTTGCAGAGCTCGCCCACGCAGGTCGTCATGACATTCACCGAGCGGCCGGACCCGGCCCACTCGGCGATCGAGGTGCTCGACACCTCGGGCAAGGTGCTC
>DAIQBQ010000065.1:0-11837 GCA_036781065.1 Actinomycetota bacterium | reverse complement strand
GGTCGGTGCCCTTGAAGCCGAACGCCCCACAGTAGGCCCGCCCGTGCATCTCCCGGCCCCCGACGACGACGACATCGGCGCCTCCGGTGATCTCTTCGTAGACCGTCTTCGCGGCGTCCAGCCCCTCCCGGCTCTGGTCACCGTAGGCGAAGACGACACTGGAGCCGACCCGGATCGTCCCGGCGTCGGGCGTCTCTGCTCCGGTCAGCATGCGGAACAGCGTCGTCTTGCCGGCCCCGTTGGCCCCGATCACCCCGACGATGCCGGCCCGGGGCAGGCTGAACGACAGGTCCTCGATCAGCAGCTGCTCCCCGTAGCCCTTGGACAGTCCCTCGACCTCGATAACCAGCTCGCCCAGCCTGGGGCCGGGCGGGATGGCGATCTCCAGCCGGTCGGCCCGGTCCGGGGCGGTCTCGGCCTCGGCGAGCAGCTGATCGTAGCTGTTCAGCCGGGCCTTGCCCTTGGCCTGGCGTGCCCGGGGCGACAACCGTATCCACTCCAACTCCCGGGCCAGCGTGCGCTGCCGGCGGACGTCGGCCTTCTCCTCGGCGGCCAGCCGGTTCTGCTTCTGGTCGAGCCAGGACGAGTAGTTGCCCTCCCACGGGATGCCCCGCCCCCGGTCGAGCTCCAGGATCCAGCCGGCGACGTTGTCCAGGAAGTAGCGGTCGTGGGTGACCGCGACCACGGTCCCGGGGTACTCGCTCAACGTCCGCTCCAGCCAGGCGACCGACTCGGCGTCGAGATGGTTGGTCGGCTCGTCGAGGAGCAGCAGGTCGGGCTTCTGCAGCAGCAGCCGCACCAGCGCCACCCGGCGCCGCTCCCCCCCGGAGAGGGTGGCGACCGGGGCGCCGCCCGGGGGCAGGTTGAGGGCGTCCATGGCGATGTCCAGCGTCCGGTCCAGCTCCCAAGCCCCCTCCGCCTCGATCTTGTCGTTGAGCTCCGCCTGCTCGGTCAGCAGCGCATCGAAGTCGGCGTCCGGGTCGCCCATCGCCTCGCACACCGCGTTGTAGCGGTCGAGCAGCGCCTTGGCCTGCGCCACGCCGTCGGCGACGTTGCCCATGACGTCCTTGGCCGGGTCGAGCCGTGGCTCCTGGGGCAGGTAGCCGACACGGAAGCCCGGGGTCAGCCGGGCCTCGCCGGTGTAGCCGTCGTCCTCGCCGGCCATGATCTTGAGCAGCGACGACTTGCCCGCCCCGTTGGCCCCGAGCACCCCGATCTTGGCCCCGGGGAACATCGAGATGTTGATGCCGGCGAGCACCTCCTTGCCCGGGGGGTGGACCCGGCGCAGGCCGCGCATCGTGAAGATGAACTGGGCTCCCATGGCTCTCACGCTAGCAGCCGGTCTCGCTGCCAGTGCCGTGCCCGGCTCCCGAATGACTACCTGCCTGTTTTTGCCCGGTTTCCGGGCAAAAACAGACACGACTGCATCTTTGCGCACGGCCAGATTCCCGCAAACCGGGTAATCAGTCCTCAGGAACCTCCCGCCGCTCCCGTTTCCGCCGACCGCGGACCCGTTTGTCCTCCACCCGGCGCCGCTGGGCGGCCGCCGATGGCTTGGTCGGCCGGCGTGGGGGCGGGTCGGGCTTGAGCGCGTCGGCCAACGCGTCCGCCAGCCGCCGCAGGGCCGCCTCCCGGTTCTGTGCCTGGCTCCGCTCCTCCGAGGCGACCACCCGTAACCGGCCCTCGCCGTCCAGCCGCCCGGCCAGGCGCTCCAGCACCCGCGCCCGCTGGCGGGGGCCAAGCGATGGCGAACCGGCGGCGTCGAAGACCACCTCGACCCGGGTGTCCCGTGTGTTGACGTTCTGCCCACCCGGCCCACCGGAGCGGGAGAACCGCATCTCGAGCTCGGCCAGCGGAACCACCACCGACCGCGACACGCGTAGCCCCTCGACCTCGCCCATGCCGAGGAGATTCTGACAGCGGGCCAGCTGATCGGTACCCTGCATGGCGATGGCACCGGCGGCCACTGAGGTGGAGCTCCTCGTCAACGGGGCCGTCCACCGCCTCCAACTCGACATCCGCACCACGCTGCTTGACGCGCTGCGCGAGCACCTCGACCTCACCGGCTCCAAGAAGGGCTGCGACCACGGCCAGTGCGGCGCCTGCACCGTCCTCGTCGACGGGCGGCGCAGCCTGTCCTGCCTGCTGCTGGCGGTCACCCTCAACGGCCGGGCGATCACCACCATCGAGGGCATCGGCCCGGTCGCCGGCGACCTGCACCCGGTCCAGCAGGCGTTCATCGACCACGACGCCCTCCAGTGCGGCTACTGCACCCCGGGGCAGATCTGCTCGGCGGTGGCAATGCTGGGCGAGGTCGCCGACGGCTGGCCGAGCGCGGTCAGCTCCGACCTCGAGGCCGAGACCGTAGCGCTCGACGCCGACGAGGTCCGCGAGCGGATGAGCGGCAACCTGTGCCGGTGTGGGACCTACACCAACATTGTCCCGGCGATCCTCGACGCCGCAGGCGGCGCAGGTCCCGACGCTGCGGACTCCGGGGAGGTCACCCGGTGAAACCGTTCGCCTACCAGCAGCCGACCGACGCCGGCGGCGCCGTCGCCGCCGTCGCCGCGTCCGGGAACGCCAGCTTCCTGGCCGGCGGGACGAACCTGGTCGACCTGATGAAGCTCGGGGTCGCCACGCCCGACCTGCTCGTCGACGTCACCCGGCTCAGCGAGCTCGGCGCCGTCGATCCCACCGAGGGCGGCGGCCTGCGGATCGGCGCCGGGGTGCGCAACAGCGACCTGGCCGCCGACCGCCGGCTCGGCACCGGCTTCCCGCTGGTCGCCCGGGCGCTGCTGTCCGGCGCCTCCGGCCAGATCCGCAACATGGCGACCGTCGGCGGCAACCTGCTCCAGCGCACCCGCTGCCCCTACTTCCAGGACGTGACCAAGCCGTGCAACAAGCGGCTGCCCGGCAGCAGCTGCCCGGCCCGGGGCGGCGACCACCGCAACCATGCCATCCTGGGCGCCTCGGAGGCGTGCATCGCCACCCATCCCTCCGACCTGGCCGTGGCGCTGGTGGCCGCCGACGCCGTCGTGCATATCGCCGAACCGGCAGGGCCGCGGGCGATCCCGCTGGCCGACCTCTACCGGCTGCCCGGCGACACCCCCGACCGGGAGACAGACCTGGGCCGGGGCGCGCTCATCACCGCGATCGAGCTCCCCCCGCTGGCGTTCGCCCGGCACTCGACCTACCGCAAGGTCCGCGATCGGGCGAGCTTCGCCTTTGCGGTCGCCTCGGTGGCTGCGGCGATCGACGTCCATCGGGGCGCCGTCCGCGACGTGCGGCTGGCGCTCGGCGCCGTCGCGCCAAGGCCGTGGCGGGCGCTCGTGGCCGAGGAGGCGCTGCGAGGGCGCCCGGCCACCCCGGAGGCGTTCCGGGCGGCGATCGCCGCCGAGCTCGATGCCGCAGAACCGTTACCGGGCAACGCATTCAAACTCCCGCTGGTCTCGAACCTGGTCACCCGCACCCTGAGTTCGCTGGCCGGGGTCGATCGTTGAGCCCGACCCTGACCAGGCCGCGGCAGCGGGCCGGGCGGGTCGAAGCCCCGGACAAGGTGACCGGGCGAGCCCGCTACAGCTACGAGTACCGGCTCGCCGAGCTGGCCTATGCCTGCCCGGTGGCGGCGACGATCGCCCGGGGCGAGCTGGCCGAGGTCGACGCCGACGCTGCCCTGGCCCTCCCCGGCCTGCTGGCGGTGATCACCCCGGACAACGCCCCGCCGCTCGCCGATACCGGCGATCCCGAGCTGGCCCTGTTCCAGTCCCGGCGGGTCGCCTACCGCGGCCAGTTCATCGCCGCGGTCGTCGCCACGAGCCTGGAGGTCGCCACCGAGGCCGCCGCGGCCGTCCGGGTGCGCTACCGGGAGGAGCCCCACGACGCCGTCCTCCGGGCCGATGACCCCCGCCAGTACGCCCCGCCCCACGTCAACCCGCGCTACGAGACCGACACCGCCCTAGGCGACTTCGAGGCCGCCTTCGCAGCCTCCCCGATCGCCGTCGACGAGGAGTACCGGACCCCGCCGGAGCACAACCACCCGATGGAGCCGCACGCCACGGTCGCCGCCTGGAGCAGCACAGCGGCCGGCGACCTGCTCACGCTCTACGACTCCAACCAGGGCCCGGTCCGGACCAGGGCGGCCCTTGCGGAGGTGTTCGGCCTGGAGCTTCACCAGGTCCACGTGATCAGCGAGCACGTCGGCGGAGCCTTCGGCTCGAAGGGCACGCCGCGGCCCAACGCCGTCCTGGCGGCGCTGGCCGCCCGCATGGTCGGGCGCCCGGTCAAGGTGGCGGTCACCCGCCAGCAGATGTTCTCGGTCGTCGGCTACCGCACCCCGACGATCCAGCGGGTCCGGCTGGGGGCCGAGGTCGACGGGCGGCTGAACGCGATCGCCCACGACGTCATCGAGCAGACCTCCACGGTGAAGGAATATGCCGAGCAAACGGCGCTCCCGACCCGCCACATGTACGCCGCCCCGCACCGGCGCACGACCCACCGGCTGGTCGCGCTCGACGTGCCGTCGCCCTCGTGGATGCGGGCGCCAGGCGAGACGCCGGGGATGTTCGCCCTGGAGTCGGCGATGGACGAGCTGGCGGTGGCGAGCGGGGTCGACCCGGTGGAGCTGCGCGTCCGCAACGAACCGCGGGTCTCGCCAGAGTCGGGGAAGCCGTTCTCGAGCCGGCATCTGGTCGAATGCCTGCGGGACGGGGCGGCCCGGTTCGGCTGGTCCCCCCGGGACCCTCAGCCGAGAGCCCGCCGCCAGGGTCGCTGGTGGATCGGCACCGGGGTCGCCTGCTCGATCTACCCGGCCAGGGCGATCCGCTCCCAGGCCCGCGCCCGGGCACTCGAGCATGGCGGCTTCGAGGTCGGCATCGACGCCTGCGACATCGGCACCGGGGCACGCACGATGATCCAGCGGGTCGCCGCCGAGACGCTCGGGGTCGACCGCGACCAGGTCCGGGTCCGCATCGCCGACAGCGACCTGCCCGACGCCATGATCGCCGGCGGGTCGACCGGGACGGCGTCGTGGAGCTGGGCGGTGATCAAGGCTTGCCAGGCGCTGGCCGCCCAGTTGGCGGCGACCGGCGGGGTCGTCCCGGCGGGCGGCCTGGCCGCCACCGCCGACACCGAGCACGACGTCGGCGAGATCAACGCCTACGACAGCCACTCCTACGGGGCGCAGTTCGCCGAGGTGCGGGTGGACGCCGACACCGGCGAGGTACGGGTCGCCCGGCTGCTCGGCGTGTTCGCCGCGGGGAGGATCATCGAGCCGGCGCTGGCCCGTTCGCAGCTGACCGGCGGGATGACCATGGGGCTGTCGATGGCGCTGTTCGAGGAGGCACCGTTCGAGGCCGCCTTCGGCGACGCGCCGAACCACGACCTGGCTGGCTACCACATTGCCGCCAACGCCGACGTCGGAGCAATCGACGCCTTCTGGGTCGACGAGGAGGAGACCCACCTCGGACCGGCGGGAGCGAAGGGCATCGGGGAGGTCGGCATCGTCGGCACCGCGGCGGCGATCGCCAATGCCGTCTACCACGCCACCGGGCTCCGGGTCCGGGATCTCCCAATCCGCCTCGACAAGCTCATCGGAGCCTGACCGGGTGAACCTGCGCCGCTGAACCGTTCAGAACAATCACAGACAACCTTTAGTCGTTGCGCCCTGGCCTTAATCGGTGCAAGCTCGCGTAAACCGGCGAGGAGCGGGCTCGCCGCCCGCCCCGCCCGACCCCAGGGAGATAGCTGTGTCGTTGCACGGCATGGACCCGGAGCCGTGGGGCCATACGGAGGAAGAAGAGGAGGAGTCGGGGCCGCGCCTCAGCCCGAGGGGCCGGCTGCTGATCGTGATCGTCGTTGCCGTGATCCTGCTCGTCGTGGCCGCCCGGTGGACCAACAGCCCCAAGCCGCACCCCTCCTCGCCGAAGGCTGCGGTGGCAGCCCCGGAACTCAGCACCGTGCCGTCGCCGGGTCCCAGCCCCACGGTCCGCGCCGGCGAGAGCGCGGTCGACCCGGGAACCTTCGCAGCGGGGGCGTGCATCGCCTTCCCGCCGGCAAACGGCAACCGCAACCAGACGGTCTTCCTCGATGCCGGCCATGGCGGACCCGACCCGGGCGCCCAGGGGGTGACCCAGGGCGGGGCGACCGTCTACGAGCGGAACCTCACGCTGCCGGTGGTGATGGACACCGTGCCGCTGCTGCGGGCGCAGGGCTACCGGGTGGTGGTGTCACGGACGACCAACTCCGCGGTCGCCATCCTGACGCCGGCCGACCTCGACGGCGGGCTGCTGAGCGTCCAAGGGGACCACGACGACACCGCCGCCCGGGCGCAGTGCGCCGACGCAGCCAACGCCTCGGTGCTGGTGTCGGTCCACTTCAACGCCGGTTCCTACGCCGACGACGCCGGCATGTTGACCGCCTACGACGCCGCCCGGAGCTTCACCGCCCAGAACCTGGCGCTGGCAAACCTGCTCCAGACCGACGTCCTGGCCGCCCTCAACGCCAATGGGGCCGGGATACCGAACGACGGGCTGGTCACCGACGACGAGGCCGGAGCCCCGGCGCTGTCGGAGCAGGCGGCCGCCTATGGTCACCTGCTGATCCTGGGGCCGCCCGAGGCCGGCTACTTCACGACCGCCAGCACGATGCCCGGGGCGCTGATCGAGCCGCTGTTCCTCACCGACCCGTTCGAGGCGTCGATCGCCGACTCCTCGGCGGGCCAGCACGAGATCGCCGCCGGTATCGCCCGGGCGGTCGAGGCCTTCCTCGGCCCGGGACCGGGCTCGTCGCCGGCGGGCGGCTGACCCTGATCGTGCGCTCGGGCAGTGCTCGTGCGGCGCGCCGGCGGCGAGGCCCTACGGGCCAGTTTGCGAGACCCCGTTTGGATTTCCTGCGTACCAAGTGGCACCATTGTGGAGTGGGGCGCTGGCCCCGGCGGCGGCACCTCATCATGGTCCCCTCGGTTGGGAAAGGGGTGATGCTGGTGGCCGGTCAGCACGGGCTCACGCACGAGGAGTTGAACAACCTCCCGGACCAGGATTTGTGGGTGGCGTTGCTCAACGGTGTGGCCATCGGGGCGGCGATCGCCTTCGTGGTGGCCTTCATCATCGCCAGCTTCGCCTCCCCGTGGCCAGGTTCGCTGCTGATCGCGTTGTGGGGCGGCCTCGTGGCCGGGCCGTTCGTCGGGATCCAGGTGACCCTGATCCAACGGGCCGTCCGTGAGGAAGCCCAGGAGGCGAAGTCGATGGTGACCACCGCCCAGCCGTCCACGACGCCGAGCAAGCCCCGCCTGGCCTAGCCAAGCTGGCAGTTCTCCGGTTCGCTGCCGGGCAGCTCAGGCATCGCCTGAGCCCGTGGGTACGCGCCCGTGCCCCGCCCACGGCCCCGCCGGGTCCGCACGAGACCGGCAGGGTGAACGCCAGGCTGCGCCTCCACCGGAGCCTGGAGCCACGGACTGGCCGGCCTGGTGTTGAGTCATCACACTTGTTGGACGGCGGGCCCGGCCCCCCATCCGTTCCGTCCGGCGGTTGTCAGGGCCGGCCCGGGTTCACCGAACAGGAGGTTGGGCTGTGGAGCAGCGGGTCATCGGGACGGTCATGCCGGTCCTGGAGCTTTCCCTCGCCGCCGGGGAATCGGTGGTTGCCGAGTCTGGCGAGCTGTCCTGGATGTCGTCCACCATTTCCCTCACCACCTCGACCAAGGGGGCGGGGTCCAAGGGGCTGTTCCATGCCGTCAAGCGGGCGCTCGGCGGCGGGAGCTTCTTCATGACCGAATACCGCGCCGACGGTGGGCCCGGGACGGTCGCCTTTGCCACGAAGCTTCCCGGCTCGATCCTGCCGATCCAGGTCGGCAACGGGGTCGAGTATCTGATCCACCACCACGGCTACCTCTGCGGCACCCCGGACGTCGAGCTGTCGATCGCCTTCCAGCAGTCGCTGGGTGCGGGCGTCTTCGGCGGCGACGGGTTCATCCTGCAACGGGTCGGCGGGTCCGGCATGGCCTGGGTCGAGCTGGACGGGGAGGTCGTGACCTACACGCTGCAACCCGGCGAGACCCTGCGGGCTCACCCCGGCCACGTCGCCATGCTCGACGCCTCGGTGACCTTCGGCATCACCCACGTCCCCGGGATCAAGAACATGGTGTTCGGAGCCGACGGTATCTTCCTTGCCGCGCTGGCCGGGCCGGGGCGGGTGTGGCTCCAGAGCCTGCCGCTCCCAAACCTGGCGCACGCGATGGCGCCCTACCTGCCTCAGAGCCAACCCCAACAAGCGGGTACGGCGGGGGTTTTGGGCGGCATCGCCGGCAACATCTTCGGGCAGGGTTAGCGCACCAGAAGTAACGCCGAAACGGCTGAAAACCCGGGACCGAATCGCATGCTGAGTGCCGGCTGGGGACAAGCGCGCACGGGAGAAGAGTGCCCGCTACGATACGCGACGCCGGTACGGTTCCCCCCGGTCCACCCCGGTCTCCGGCCGACCCCATGACTGACGACGACACAGCGTTTCCCTACCGCGAAGAGCCACCCACCGGACCAGCGGCCTCTGCGCCCGGAGGACATCCCGCCCCCGAGCAGGCGCCAGGCGAGCTCGACCCCTGGACGGCCGAGTCCGCCTGGCTCCGCGCCCAGGTGGCCGAGCCAACCGGTCACGAAGCCGCCGCAACGCTGCACGCCCCCGGCAGCGACACGGAGGTCCTCCCGGCGCTGCTCGACGACGTGGCGGCCCCGCCCATCGCGCCCGGCCACACGGGCTCGCCCCGGCACAGGGGGCCGCGACGGCATCGCTGGCTGCGCCGCACGCTCACGGTGGTGGCGGTGCTGGTGTCGCTGCTGCTGATCGCCGGCGTCGCCTTTTTCGCCTATGCCAACTACCGCATCAACCAGCACGGCCGCGCCTGCTCCGCCTGCAGCAACGCGGTGGCCGGCGGGGCCAGCCCGGCACCGTTCAACGTCCTCGTGATGGGGTCGGACTCCCGGGCTGGGCTGACCCCGGCCGAGGCAAAACTTCTGGATCCGGGTAACGAGAACCTCGGCAGCGGGGAACGGGCCGACACGATCGCCCTGGTCCACGTCGAGCCGGCCGTGGGCAAAGCCGTCGTCGTCTCGATCCCCCGCGACCTATGGGTGCCGGCGCCGGACGGCGGCTACGAGAAGATCAACGCCTACTTCAACGACGGGCCGAACGCCCTGGTGGCCGAGGTCTCGGCGCTGACCGGACTGCCGATAGAGCACTACGTATCGATCGACTTCACCAGCTTCGGCGAGATCGATCAGGCGCTGGGCGGCGTCAGCGTGTACTTCAACCGGCCGATCGACGATCCCAACTCCGGCCTGCACCAGCCCAAGGGCTGCGACCTGCTGTCCGGGGCGCAGGCGCTGGCCTTCGTGCGCGACCGGGACACCGACAGCGACTTCGGCCGGATCGCCCGCCAGCGGCTCTTCGTCACCCTGATGATCAACAAGATCCTGACTCCGGGGACGCTGCTGAACCCGGTGAAGGTGGCGAACCTGATCAACCTCGGGCTCAGCTCGCTCGACCACGACTCCGGCCTGACGCTGAGCGGGCTGCTCAGCCTGGTCAAGGACTTCCACAACTTCAGTTCCAGCGACATCGACTTCCGGGTGCTGCCCTCCTACCCCAACGGCGCGCTGGTCGACGGCCAGTCGGTCGTCGACGAGAGCACCTCCGAGGCGAACGCCCTGCTGACCGCGATCCGGGACGGGTCTCCCCTCCCCGACTACGGCATCCAGGGGGTAAGCCCGATCCAGCCGGCCCAGGTGCCGGTCACGGTCCTGGATGACACCGGGAACATCACCCTCGCCCGGTCGACTGCCACCAGCTTGCGGGACAAGGGCTACCCGGTGGTCGAGACCGGAGAGGCGACCAGCGGCCAGGCGGTCACCCAGACCGTTGTCTACTTCACCATCGGCAACCAGACCCCGGCGCAGTTCCTGCAGCAACAGCAGTTCCCGGCGGCGTCGCTCCAGCCGCTGCCCGATGGCGACCCTGCGTACGGCAGCCCGGCCGCCATCGTCGTCCTCGGGCCGGATGCGGCCAACGTCGTGGCGCAACCGGCTCCGTCGCCCTCCCCCTCCGGCCTGGAGCCGGCCGGGCCGGCGATCTCGATCGACACCGCCAGCTTCGGCGCTCCCTGCGCCGGCTGACGCGCCAGCTAGCCGGCGGGCTACAGACCGTTGGTGGACAACCGTTTTCAGGCGCTCAGCCGCTGAGCCAGGTGCCCGCTGCGGGTGGGCTGCACCAGCGCTGCCGCCGTCGCCGGCCGGCGCAGCCGGCGCAATGCTGCGGCGTGCAGCAGGATCGACACCGGGACCGCGAAGACCGGGATCAGCACGAACGGCCAGCGGGTGATCAGCAGGTTCGGCGAGCCGTTGGCCAGCCACTCGAACGCCGAGGGCGAGGTGCTGAAGCCCATCGACACCGCCAGCACCAAGTCGGCGATGCCGGCGATATTCCAGGCGACCCCCAGCGCCCGGGCGGAGCGGAACCCCGTGGCAAGGGCGTAGGCGACGAGCGGGGCAGCCAGGCCGACGGCCACGTCGCCGATCCCGGCCGGGAGGGCGAAGGGCCCAGGCATGCGGTGCTCGGCGTAGGCGACCAGGAAGAGCACCCCCAGGACGCGGTAGGTCTGGACGCCGATCAGCCCGGCGGCGGGGAGGGCGTCGACGAGGCGGCGGATGCCCGGCGAGGCGGCGGCGACGCCAAGCCCGAGCCCAACCGGCAGGGCGATCCCGACACCGATCCAGGGGAACGTCGTTGCGGCACGGGAGGCGAAGGCCCCGTGGCCGGCCAGGATCAGCGAGAGGCCGGCCCAGGCCACCAGCACCGCGGCCGCGCCACCGGCGGCACTGGCCAGGTCGGTGGCGCGTGGACGCTGCCCTCCCCCGGCGAGCGACGCCACCGGTCCCCCGCTCAGCGAGCGCCGGGCGGCCGCCAACGCATACGCCGCCCCGGCGACCAGGATCCCGGCCAACCCTACCGTTGCCGCAACCAGCACGACGGCGAACCATTCCGGCATCATCGTCCGCTCCTTTCTGTGTAGCTACACCTATCTGGACAAAAACCGGTGCCACCCTGCTTGATGCAGTGAACCCGTGGTCAGCTGCGGACGGCGGCCATCAGGTCGGAGAGCTCGGCCAGCAGGTGGGCAAGCCGCTCCTTGCCGAAGCGGTCCTCGACCTCGTCCTGGGCGCTGCGCCAGCCAGCAAGTGCCTCGGTGAGGACCTGGCACCCGCCGGCGGTCAGCTCGACGAGGTGCACCCGGCCGTCCTCGGTAGCAGCGACGTCGACGAAGCCCTTCTCCTGCAACCCCTTCAGGTTGCGGGTGAGGGTGGTGCGGTCGATCGAGAGCGCCTCGGCCAGCCGGGTCAGCGGGATCGCTCCAGCCCGCCCGAGCGCCACCAGGATCGGGAGCTGCGTGGCCCGGAGGCCGGTCGGGGCGAGGGCCTGCTCGTAGCGCTGGGTGATCGTCCGGGCCGAGCGCCGGATCCCCTCGCACCCGCAGGTCGCCTGGACCAGCATGCAGGTGGCGGCCAGGGCCTCGTCGCGGAGTCCGTTCGCGGTCATAAAGTGTATATACACCTACATCGGCCAGGAGTCAACCGCCGTATCCTCCGTCGTGCACCCATCCGGCGAAGGGGGTCGACCATGGCGGCGGCGTTCAAAGGCTGGCAGGCGGAGGCGCTGGAGTTCTTCGACGGGCTGGCGGCGGACAACACAAAGGCCTACTGGCAGGCGCACAAGACCGACTACGAGACGCTGGTCCGGGCGCCGATGGAACTGCTGCTGGCCGAGTTGGCCCCGGCCTGGGGCGAGGGCCGGGTG